>JAJFLK010000339.1 GCA_021772735.1 Candidatus Sumerlaeota bacterium
ATGCCGGTCTGGCCGGTCGCGATGAACCGCGAATCGTGTCCGCGCTCGCGCAGGGCTCGATCCAGCTCGATCGAGACGGTCATCTTGCCGATGGCGCAATCCGTCCCGACGGTATGCACGCGCAACGGAGCGGCATGACGCGCGACATCTTCGGAACAGCCGATGTCGGGCGGCGGCGTGCGCACGTCCCACAGGCGGACGCCTCGGGCGGTAGCCCGCTCGACGATCTCGGCATCTTCGGTCAGGAATGTGTGCGTGCCGTTGGTGACGTTCCAGCTGCGCTCGATCGCGTCCAGAATGAGCACGCGCCATTGGGGCGGGAAGACCAGCCCGGTCGGTGCGACGCCGATCATCAGCTCGTCGGTGCCAAGCCCCCCATCGACCTGAACGCCCGAGAGATCGGCGTGGATGGGGATCGAGCCCCCGACGCCCAGCATCTCCCCGGCGGTGCGCCCGGCCCTATGGGAATCAATAAGCGCGACGACCTCACTTCCGCGATAACGCAGGATCGACGCGGCGGTCTTGCCGTGATGCGGCTCGGTGAAGCCCTCGGTCAGGATTGCGATGCGTGCCATGGTACGTGTGCCGGTCAGGGTGTTTCCGAGCGGTGAGGGAATTCTGATCGTGACGATCCACCGCACTTTCGCCTGGGCCGAACATGCTTGAAGCGTTCGGCGGATTCAAGTCGGTTCGCGCGCGCGTCGAGACATCGCCCGTCACCCGAGGTCGAATTGAAATCGACATCGCGCCTGCCAAGCGATACGCTTCCGGCCTCATCTCAATCGCGCGAGCGTGAAGTTCGGGGGAGCAAAGATTATGAATCTGGAAGGCAAGATCGCGCTCGTAACGGGCGGGGCCTCGGGGCTCGGGGCGGCGACGACCCGAGAATTGGTCACCGGCGGCGCGAAGGTCGTCATCGTCGATCTGAATGACGAACTGGGCGCGGCTATGGAAGCCGAGCACGCGGGGGCCGTCGTTTACGCCAAAGCCGACGTCAGCGACGAAGTTCAATCCGAGGCCGCTGTCGCCAGAGCCGTCAGTGAATTCGGCGCGCTGCATATCCTCATGAACGTCGCCGGGATCGGTGGATCGCGTCGCGTCGTCGGCAGGGAAGGCCCGGTCGATCTGGCGTGGTTCAAGAACATCATCAACGTTAATCTCATCGGGACGTTCAATATGACGCGCCTTGCGGCCGCCGCGATGGTTTCGAATGACCCGAACGAAGATGGAGAGCGCGGCGTCATCATCAATACGGCTTCGATCGCCGCGATGGACGGTCAGATCGGGCAGGTGGCTTACTCCGCTTCGAAGGGCGGCATCGTCGGCATGACGCTGCCGCTGGCGCGTGACCTCTCGCGTCACGGCATCCGCGTTGCGACGATCGCGCCGGGCATATTTGATACTCCGCTTCTTGCCAAGCTGCCCGATGACGTCCGTTCGGCTCTGGGCGCGTCGGTGCCTTTTCCTCAAAGGTTGGGACAACCGAAGGAATACGCCCAGCTCGCACGGCAAATCATCGAAAATTCGATGCTCAACGGCGAGGTCATCCGCCTGGATGGGGCGCTCCGGATGGCCCCGCGCTAACCCCGGGCCATACCCTGGGGACCAGGAAATCTTTCCCCGTGTACCTCGCGCACTTGACAAGAGGCTCCCGTCGTCTTATCAAAGCGTGCAAGGTGGACCTGAAGGACGAGAAATTCCGGGAGACCGCTTGGGCCAGCTCTTATCTGTGACGATTGAGCTTAGGCTGGCCGCAGACAGTGGAGTGGGTGCCGAATCCACGCCCCTCGGAACTTTCGCCGGTGATCGCACACCGAATCACAGAGACCTGACCCGCCCCCATATTTGAGGGTGGCGGTGGTATCGCACACAACCTCTCAACCCGCGCCGTTGGGCGTTCGCCAGACAGAAGGAGTTTGTCAGTCATGAATTCGCGCAGCTTAACCAATTTGGTCACGGGTGTATTTACCGTTGGATTCTTGGCGCTCATCACGCTTGGGTATTCGGCCCGCGTCTTGGAGTTCTGGGAAGATCCGGCGAATGCGAGCGGGGATGACGATGATGCGGTGACGCGCGTCAAGGATCTTTCCGGTGCCGATATCGCTCAAAATACGGTTGTCATTGACGGCCGCACAACTGCCGAGCGACCCGTTCGGGGGAGCTCAGGTCTGGCGTGGGGCGCATACAATTCCGCGACGGGTGGGACCAATCCGATCCAGATTCTCAATCGCGAGAACCAGCTCGGCGCGGGAACTCTGCGGAACTCGACACTCTTTTTTCGTGGTCATGCAGCCGAGAGCTCGCCGGGGACTCCGAACACGGATTTCAACCTGGCCGGTTACAACGAGCAGACCGGCTCATACATCTACACGCTATTTGACTCAGACGCTGGCGGCGCAATTTCGATCAACATGGCGGTTGCGGGCGCGCTCTTTAAGATCGGAATCAGCCACGATCAGACTGGTTTCGTCGTGACCTCGCAGCAGACCTTCCGCCTGCTGGTCCAGACGGGCGGGTCGAACTGGTATCGTTCGAAGGCGAACCTTCAGGCACCGAACGTGAACGTTCTTGCAGGCGGGCTGTTCGGCAACACGACCTCGGATTCGTTAACCCCCGCGCAACGCGAGGCGTTGATGAGTTCGTTCACCATTGCCTCGATCACTGCCGGCGGCTGGGAGCGCATCTCCGCATCCGCGGAGCAGGCGATGAACGACCTTGCGGATGGCTCGGGCGCCATCGCCCTAGGCGCATCTTCGGAGCCCAACGCCATGCCGAATCTTACGAACGTGACGGGCATGGGGGTTCTCTTGAACGAGCTTTCCCCCGGCGATGCTTTTCCCCGGCCCGCAGGCATCCATGTGATCGGAATGCTCATGGAGGGCGGCAGCTCGTTTATCTTCGAAGGGACCTCGTCGAGTATCGCTGAAGGAAGCGGCGAGGGCGTCAAGACCCACTCCGTGAATGTCATCATTTCAGAGCCCGTCGCCTCGAATGTCACGGTCGATTTCGCCACAGTGAACGGAACGGCCACCGGTGGCTTGGTCTCAGACAGTTCGCGCGACTTCACTTCGACCAACGGCACGCTCACGTTCACTCCCGGCGGCGGTCTGGTCCAGACCATCGATGTCGGAATCTTCAGCGATGATATCGACGAGGGGCCCGACGCCGGACCCGGCGAAACGTTTGTGATTCGGTTGTCAAATCCGGTGGGCCTCACTCTTGCGCCCACCGACCCTGCCGACCATACCGTGACGATCACAGACGACGACACGGAGCCGAACGTGTTCTTCAACCCGACGAACTTCGCGGGATTTGAAAACGCGGGTTCCGCGACGCTGACGCTTGAGCTGTCACAGGCATCCGGATTGCCCATCACGGTGGATTTTACGAGCAACGGAATCACGGCCACTCCCGACGTGGACTACCCTTCAGCGATCGCCTCGACCGTGATCCCCATCGGGCAGCTCACGCATGATTTCTCCGTGCCTCTCACAGACGATCCGCGCGATGAGGATCGCGAACGGTTCCAGGTCTCAATCAGCGGAGCAACGAACGCAACTGTGGGAGCGCCGACTACCACAAACGTATTCATCGATGACGATGATGCCCCGCCTACGATTTCACTGGCTCCGTCGACCGGCTTACTTGAGACGAGCGGCACGTCGATCACTTTCGCCGCCACGCTTAGCGAGCAATCAGAGAAGACCATTGTTGTGGATTTTGCGTCGGCCGATATGCCGGGTCTCGGCAATCTCTCGGCAACGGCCGGCGTGGATTACGACGCCACATCGGGCCAGTTGACGTTCAATCCGCTTGTTATCAGCCAGGCGATCCCGATCACTATAAATGACGATATCCTCTATGACGGCGGAGACGAGCAGTTCTCGATTTCGCTTTCGAACCTGGACGGCAATGTTGTCACGGCCGGCAATACTACCGGCATCATATCTATCCTTGACGATGAACCCATGCCGACACTGGGGTTTACGGTTCCCACTCAGTCCGTGCCGGAGGAATTACCAACCTTGACCACGGTCGACGTTCTGCTATCCGGTCTGGCGGATGCTCCGGTGGAATTTGACATCGACTTTGTCGATGGCGACGCCGTCCGGCCGGACGATTACTTCGCGGGGGACGCCAGGATTACGATCCCGCCTGTCGCGCTCTTGTCGCAAATCGCCGTCCTCATCTTTGACGATGGCATCCCCGAAGACAACGAGACCTTCTCGGCCAACCTTTCCAATGTAACGGCGAATGCGAGCCTGGGGACGACGCCCACGCAGGTGGTGTCGATCGTCGATAATGACGTGCCAGTGCAGCGATTTTTCGAGACTTGGGGCGACGGGAGCAGCCTGGGACCCGCGGATGTCTTCACGGCCGTGCCGGGCTCGATCGCCGGCTTCGGCCTTGTGAATGTCGTCCCGACCACCGCGACGGATGATGCCGAAACGCGCCAGGAATCTTTCACCGGGCCGGGCGGGACGGATACGGACTTCGTCCTGCAACGTCTCGTCGCAACCGGCAGCGCCACGCTCGCGTTTACGGCGCCGATCGCGCCATCCCTCGATGACGATGCCGTCGACATGATCGAGCTGGAGATGACCGTCTTCTATACCGGCGGGAATTCGGATTCGAGCGTCATCCTTGCCCTGGGCAGCTCGGTTGCTCCCAACGGAGATCAGACGCTTCCGGGTTCGCTCAATGGCGACGGTGAGAACGAATCGCTCAGCATTATCGTCAACAACGTGCAGGGCAATCTGGTCTCGTTCGGCGTGAACGTCGGGCTGGATCCCATGGGCGGGGGGATGACTCCGCTCGAATCGCCGGGCCCAAATTCGGACGTCCAGACCGCCGGAGCGTTGCCTACGAATCGCCGATTTAGCGTGGGTCAGAATGCCGGACTAAGGCACGAGGTAATCGCGCAGTTCACGAAGAACGAAGACGGAACGACCAAAGTGGCTTATTTTGTCGGGCCACTGGACGACCCTGCGGGCGATATCAGCACGGGCGGCGATCCGGATGATCCCTCGTCGCTTCCTTCGCTCACGCTCAACGCCGCATTCCCATCCAACGTGCTGATGGATGAGATTAGTCTGTTTTTCGATCTCAATGCCGAAGCCGGTGTTGATAACATCAGCATCACGACGTTCGGATCGAAGACGGTCAGGATGAATGGCGTCGTGGATTGGGAAATGTTCGATTGATCGATTCCGGTTTCTGAAAACCGGACGACCAAATTCTCCCCCGGTTGGCTTTTCCGGCCTGCCGGGGGATTTTCGTCTCTCGGAGTGGGCGCGATTCCCTCTGGTGGGCGGGGGGCGCATCTTGCTCCAGCTACGCGGCGAGTTGCCAGAGTGGGTCCCAGTCATGGTTTCGGCGAGCGATTTCCAACTCCAAAAGACAATGCTGGCCTTGGGG
>JAJFLK010000340.1 GCA_021772735.1 Candidatus Sumerlaeota bacterium
CTGCTGACGATCGACAGCACGACTTTCGGCAGCTTCGACCCGAGCGAAGTTACCGTCGATCCTTCGAGCGGCGATCTGTTTGTCACCGACCGGCTCGAAGCGAAAGTTTTTCGCCTGACCGCGACGGGCTCCCTCGTCTCCAGCTTTTCGACCTCCGCGGCGGGCGCGGTTTATCCTTCGAGCATTACTTACGACTCCATCGCTGGACGCCTGCTCGTGGGCGATGAAACTTCCAAGGGCGTCTACGCATTCTCCCTCTCCGGTGTGTTTCAAAAGTTCTTCGATGGCGATGACCCCTACTCCGATCTTGCCTTCGATTCGTCGACCGGGCTGCTTTGGGCGACCGAATTCGGAGAGGATTCAGTCGAGCTATACACTCTTGATGACTCGGGCGACAATCTGGTCGATTTCGATGCAAAAAAACTCGAGGACTTCGCCGACCTGCTTGACCGGCAGGACCTTGACGGGCTGGCGCTTGATGTCGCCGGAGGGCGTGTGTTTTTGATCGGGCCGCGCGGGCTGCTGGTCGAAGCTCCCATCGGAGCAAGCGCCTCGGGGAGCGTCGAACTGGGTCTTGGAACTGGTTTCTCGGCGGCCGACGTCGATCCGGTGACCGGTGACGTGTGGATGCTCGACTCGGGCCTGACCGGAACGGTCCTTTGCCGCACCGAGTTGGCTGGCTTCTCGGCCCGTTTTCAGGTTCAGGACCACGCTACCGCCGATGCATTCATTCCTCGCAGTCTGGCCTGGGGCAACGGATCGATATTCGTCGCAGGCAATCGAAGCGATGAGGTCCTGCGCTTCTCGCCAACCGGAGCGCTCCAGGATACGACCTCTCTGTCGGGCCTCGTCAGCGGAACGATTCTCGGCCTTGAATATGACGAAGACGCGGACCTCTTGCTTATCCTAACCCAAGGCCGAATTTATGAGGTGGATCCCTCGCTCTTGCTCGTTGCCTCAAATCCCGTCACGCTTGCCCGCGATTTCACCGACATGTCTCTCGATGCGTCCGGCGGGCAGATCGCGCTATACACGGCCCGTCGAGCCGAGATTTGGCTCCTGAATCGCCAAGGCGAGTTTGTCGGCCGCGCCTCCACGCCCCCGTCGTTGCCTTACCTTTTTTCCTCCGGGGCGGGGTCATTCTCGGCGGCGGGCAATGGCGGACATCTCATCGGCGACGCCACCGACGGCATCATCCGGGATCTTTTGATCAATCCGGCCACCGTGCCTTCGGCTGTCCACAATTGGATGCAGTACGACTGAACAATAACCGCTGTCAGTCCGATTCATTTCTATTTCACGCAATAAATTGGCCGACCTAAGCATCTTCAAGATGAGACCCATCGAGGGGGTTTGGTTCTAGACTGCGAACCGGAGCTTCGGTCGCAAAGTGTCACAAAAAGCGGACACTCCATACCCTCTGAGACGTTGATTCCGATGAATATAAGGCCCATGAACATGCATCGTGACATCCCGAGAGCTTTTACTCTCATCGAGCTGCTTGTCGTCGTCGGCATCATCTCGATCCTCGCAGCCATCGCCGTGCCGAATATGCAAACAGCGTCGGTCCGAGCCAGGGTTTCTGCCGTCAAAGCCGATCACCGCACACTGGTCACGGCGCTGGAGTCTTATCACGTCGAGCACAGCGAGTATCCCGAGGATTACGCCGAGGCTCGAATTGGGGCGGATTACGGCCTCGGCCGTCTGACATCGCCGATCGCTTTCATCTCGTCGGTCCCCCTCGATGCGTTCGGCGGATATATCGACAACGTCAGCGGGAGGCGGATTATTTCCTTCACCATGGGCACCGAGCCGAACGACGCTCCCTCGCGTTGGATCCTGGCCAGCTCGGGTCCCGATGGGTTCGACGACACTTCCCCGGCTTTCAGTTATCCGGGCTTCGGCGAAAATATCTTCGATCAGACGACCGGCCCTTTTCGTTATATGCGATATGACCCGACGAACGGGGTCATGAGCGCCGGCGATATTATTCGCGTCAGCGACGCCAACATCGAATAAGAGGACATTTGAATTGAATATCTTCCGTCCGATCGGCGCGCGCTCGAAGCGAGCCGGGCGAGTCCTCACCTTGGGCGATCTAATCGCCCTGCCCGCCGCCATCGCCTTGGTGGCGCTCCTCGCGTCCGATGCGACAGGAAATCCGTCTGCGTGGGTGACTAACCGAGGCAGTAATAGCGTCACCGCGATCGAGCTGCCCTCGCTTGCGACCCGTGAAATCGGCGTCGGAGTGGGCCCGGTCGGAATCGCGGCGGACGATCGAGCGGGTTTCATTTACGTCGCCAATGGCAATTCCGCTTCGATCTCACGCATCAACATCAACACCGATGCTGTCGATACGCTTTCCCTGCCCGGGTCGATTCCCGAGGCAGTCGCCGTCTCGCGGACCAACTTCTTTGTCGTTGTCACGTCCATGGAGACCGTCCCGTTTGGAATGGGATCGCGCGGCCGTGTTTACATCATCGATTCAAATTCGTTCTCGCTGGTCACCACAGTGCTGGTGGCGGACGATCCCGAGGGCGTTCACGTCTCGGTCGACGGCGACAACGCCTGGATGGCATCGGACCTGGAGATTCAGGAGCTGGACCTCGCGCCGGGCCCGTCGTTTCTCACGCTGACCAATGTCATCATGGGTATTGATCTGACCGACGATTTCGAAGACCTCATAAGCACGGACGACAAGTCGATCCTGTTTGCAACGAACGAGTTGCAGAATCGGATCGACGTCATTTCTCTATCGACTGAGATGATCATTGCGAGCGTCCCGACCGGCAGCCGGCCCGAAGATGTTGTCATACGGCCCGGCTCGAACGAAGTTCACGTCACCAATCAGGGCGCCAACAGTGTCACCGTTTTCAACGCCACGACGTTTGCGCCGATCACGACTTTTGGCATCAGCGGCGTCGAACCGCGAGGGATGGCGTTTACGCCTGATGGCGCGACCGGATTTGTCGTGACCTCGATGAGCAACGCCGTCGTCACCTACAACGCGGCGACCCACGTCGAGACCGGCGCCCCGATCGCGGTCGGCGTAACGCCCGAGGAAATTGTTGTCGTCAATCCGCCCAGCGGGGCGAGGACATGGAACGTATACGAATAGACATGCAGCCGGGGGGGCAACCCAAAGGGATCAATGAAAGTCTTAACATA
>JAJFLK010000035.1 GCA_021772735.1 Candidatus Sumerlaeota bacterium
GTCTTGACCGGGATGTGCCGCTATCGTCTAGGGGTCTAGGACGCTGGCCTCTCACGCCGGAAACAGGGGTTCGAATCCCCTTAGCGGTACCACCCTGAGTTCACTCGGCTTGCGACCCAAAACTTAATCTTGTTTCGGGCAGTCGCCCGGCCGTGAGGAGTCGCGGTTCGGTCTTCGGACGGTTTGTTCGCACGCCACCCCTCATCGGATCAAGCTCTAATGTCCATTGCCGTCGCTGTAAATAAGGGAGACCGGATCGTCCTTGCGGCCGATACGCAGACGACGTTCGGGACATTCCGGCTCTCGCCGGAGCATCACCGCGCGGCCAAGATCCGTCGCGTGGGCACGGCGCTCGTCGCGACCACCGGCTGGGGTCTTTACGAACAGATTTTCGATGATCTCCTGGCGGGCAAGAAGCGGCCGCCCTCTCTCGCGAGCCGAGCATCGATCTTCAAGTTCTTCATGAAGCTCTGGGACCTGCTGCACGATAAGTATTCGTTCGTCAATGACCAGGCGCATTCCGACGAGAACTCTCCGTTCGGAGACTTGGATTCATCGTTCCTGATCGTCAATCGTGCAGGGATTTTTTACATCGCCTCAGACATGAGCATCACGCAGTTCGAGAAATATTTCGCCATCGGCGCGGGCTGCGACTTCGCGATGGGCGCGCTGCATGCTCTCTATGACGGCAAGGCCGACGCCGAGTCGCTTTCCCGTTCGGCAGTCTCCGCCGCGATCGATTTTAACGCCACATGCGGCGGAGAGATTGATGTGATGAGCGTTCGCGCGGGGCGGCGCCGGCGGGCGTGATTGGCGTTGCCGCCGGATTCGGTTCTTGAGCCTTTGCGTCTCCGCCTCTTTGCGCGAATTCGATTTCCCAAAATTTTTGAGCCTGCGTGCCGAGGCCTAGACCTCGCTTTTTTCGGACGCAGCCTGCCTGGCTTCGGGCGTGCTTGCGTCGCGGATCGCTAGCATCCGAACCAGCTCGACCTGCCGTTCTTCGAGCATTGTGATCTTGGAATACATCAGGATCGAGGCGAAGATAAAAAGCATGATGAACATATAGAGGACCAGGTCCGTGCCTCGATCGACCCCGATAATATTGGCGATCGCCGTCGTTCTCCCGGGGAAGAGCACAAAAAACACGGCGATCAGCGCGAGCGCGCACGCGACGATTCGATCTCGCATCAGCGTGCGAAACTGTTTGAAGTAGACCGGGATGGTCGCCGTGAGGCATACCACGAGGATGAATTGAATCACGCTCATCAGCGAAAAATCTCCGTGATCGATTCCCATAGGATATTGATCGCGTTTGAAATCCCCTGCCCTTTGGCCAGGGAGTATTCCGAATAGACGACCGTAACCGGGGCCTCGCGGTATCGCAGCCGCAGCCGCGCGATCTCGGAGAGAATCTGAGAGGCATGCGCCATGCGATGCTGCGTGATGCGGAGGCGTTCGGCAGTCTGCCGGGTCAAGGCGCGGAAGCCATTGTGCGTGTCCGTCACTTCAAGCCCGGTCGAGAGCCGCGTAAACGTCAGCGCGAGTCTGAGCGTCAGCAGACGCGAGCGGGGGATATTCACGGCGCCGCCCCCGGCAAGGAAGCGCGAGCCGAGGACGATATCGCATCTGCGGTCCAAGAGCGGGCCGAGCAGTTGCGCAATTTCGTCGATCTTGTGCTGCCCATCCGCGTCGAACGTGACGAGATACCGGGCGCCCTGGCCGAGCGCGTAATCGATTCCGGTCTGGAGCGCCGCGCCCTGGCCGAGGTTCATCGCATGGGTGACGAGGTGAGCGCCGGAGCGCCGCGTGATCTCAGCCGTCGCATCGGTCGAGCCGTCATCGACGACGACGACGGCAAACGGCTCTGCATCCAGCGCCGCCAAAACCGCCCCGAGAGTCTTCGCTTCGTTGAAGGCGGGGATCACGATCCACACGTCTTCGACCTGGGCGGGGGCGCAGGCAGGCGCGGCGCGGTTCGGTTTGGCCTGAGGTTTGACGGTTGCGGTCATGGGCTGTTACTTTTTCCGCACCGTGGCGGTGATTCCGAGAGATGGGATTTTGCCCCACTGCGGGGCGACCGGCAAAGCATTTCGCCTGCACTTGCTCCCGTGCCCGCCATTGACTTCCGTCGCCATCGCTCTAACGTAGCTCGCAATGCCAGCACCCCCTGACCTTTCTTCACGCCGCCCCCTGGATCGGCTCGATTTCACACGGTCGGGCGCCGCCTTCGCGCTGTGTCTCATCTATGTCGTTGGCGTGGGCGCGCGCGTCGCTCTGAACCGCTTCGTTCCGGGCCCCGAAGTATTCATCGATGAGCTTGTCTACGTCGATACGGCCCGCAGTCTTGTCGCGGGAGGCGGCGTTTATCTCGCCGGCTTGCCGATGAATTTCCCCTGCTGGCTCTACTCGCTGATGATCGCGCCGATCGTGGCGCACTGGCCGATGGCCGAAGCCCATCCGATCATTCGCGTCGTCAACGCCTTCGTGATGGGTTCGACTTCGTTCTTCGCATACGGACTTGCTCGCGAGCTGGCTTCGCGACGCAGCGCCGTCGTCGCCGCCGTTCTTGTTGCGCTTATGCAGAATTTCGCATACAGCGCGTACGTCATGACGGAGAGCCTTTTCCTCCCCATCTTCACGCTCGCCATCTGGTTCGCGGTGCGGGCGATGACTCGCCCCTCGGTTACGAATCGCATCGGGGCCGGGCTCGCTTTTGGGTTGGCGTTTCACGTCAAGCCGCAGGGGATCGTAATCGCTCCGATCTTCGCGCTGGCGGTTGGCGTTTTTGAGCTCGAACGTCTTCGATACTCGGCGTCATCGAACGCGAGGGTCACTCAATTGGTGCGGGGCCTGTGGCGTCACTGGTTGACCGTCGCGGCCTGGATCGTCGGCCTCAGCCCGCGTCTGATCGAAATTCTCGCCTTTGAGAATCACACCCATCCGTTTTCGATCTCGGCCTTTTTCGGCTCATACGGAAATATCGCCGAAGGATTTCATGGATTCAGGCCGAATTTCCTGTGGGCTGCGTTGTTTGGCCTCGCGGCTGTCTGGATCGTCGCGACCGGATTCTTCCCGGCGATCGGCCTTTGCCGATCTCTATTCATGCGCGGCCGATCCGAGTACGGCACCCCTTCGCGCGCCGCGGTGATCTTTTTATCGATCGCTGTGGCCGTTTTGATCGCGATGTTTGCCCGGCATACCGCGCTCGTCGATGAAATGTGGCGCGTTCACGAGCGGTATCTGATGGTCCTAATGCCGGCCCTGATCGCGTGGTTTTGCGCCTTCGACACGCCGGAGGACCGGATCGCCGGCTCATCCTCGACGGTCGGCGCCCTGCGGAACCTCA
>JAJFLK010000341.1 GCA_021772735.1 Candidatus Sumerlaeota bacterium
CTGCCGGTCGGACTGGAACGATCCGGAACCTGAATCATAAACCCAGCCCTGGGCTTCGCTGCCCGGCGATCCTTTGACGACGAGATCGACGCGGGGATTCGGACCCGCATCGGCAACCTCGGCCTGGGCGATCATGGCGGCGATAGCGTCTCCACCCAGACCGAACAAGCCTGTAACTGGATTTGCATCCGTAATCGTCACCTGCCGGCCGCATCCGGCATGCGTATCCTGACTGGGCGGTCCGGGAGGATCGAAAACGTCGCTACTGGGGCTCGGGGCAAAATCCGAGCCCGAGAACGACATGACCAACGCGACGATGTCGGCAAGCTCCTGATCGGTCGCCAGGCTGAATACAGGCTCGGAGAGAAACCGTGCGACACCATCGATTGAACCATCGTGCAGAACGCCGAATCCGGCGCGACTGACCGTCGTGGCAAAGTTGAACCCTTCCTTGTCGAACTGGTTGCGAAGTTGCGCGGTCTTGATCGCCTTCTGAGTGGATTGATCCACGGAGACCATCTGGTGGTGTGCCTCGCCGATAGGCCCGAGCGGGAGCGGGACGAACATGGAACCATTCCACGTCATGTCGGTTCCCATTCCGGTCGGAACGGTGTGGCAGGTTGTGCAGGAAAAAGGATTGTCCAGCTTGCGGCCCGATTCGGATCCCACACCGCGATACATTTCCAGTCCATGGGTGGCATCCCCATTGGGTAACGGCGCGCCTTCAGCCAGCGAAAAATTTCCCGGTGCGAAGTGGCCGGATAAATCAACATTGGTCGAAAGCGAGTTATCGAAATTTCGATTGGGATTGGGCGGAAACGTCACGGTATCGACGAAGTCCTCGAACTCCTGCATCTCTGTGATCGTCAGAGTCATGTCGTCGCCCTGCAAGCCGATGAACGCGCCGCTGAATTCCTCAATTCCATCGCGGTCGCCACGCCAGTGAAGCGGCTCGTGCCCGATGATGTCCTGAAACGTCTGCGTCGTCATGGGCCCCTTCATGGGATGGAATCCTGCGTCGAATCCCGAATTCAGGAAAGTGACGTTGGCGCCGAGATTATGCTGCCCGGAGGTGAGGACATTCGTGATCGGCTTGAGGCCGCCCGAGGGATCGCCGAGATCCCAAGCCAGCCGATCCATGCGTGCATCGACGTGGCACGAGGCGCAGGAAATCTGGCCCAGGCCCGAGTTCTTGTGTGTGCTGTAGAGGTGCTTGCGCCCGGTCTTGATCGAAGTGGGCGTCGCATCGTGAAGATTCGTCGTGAAGGCCAGTTGTTCCGTCAATGTGCTGATGACCGACAGCGAACCGCCGAATCGATTGAGCACGTATAGACGATTGCGCGATTCGTCCAGTGCGAGGTCGGTCGGGCCCTCGCCCACGTCGATCTGCTGCGCGCCTTTGCGCGCTCCGGCGGCGTCGATCACGATAACGTTGTCCGAACCCATGCCGACGACGTAGCCGGTGTCTCCGGCCGCGTTCCAGACGATTTCGCGAGGATCGCCGACGGACTTATCGCGTTCGCTCTGCGCGATCGTGCTTTGCGCGTAAAGACCTCGGGCATCCGTCCCAAGCGCGACCAGGTGGGGATTCAGATCAGCCCGGGTAGTGGGACTCGGCGTCGCTGGATTGACGATTCCCATGTAAACCTCGGTGAATGCGCCGGTGATGTTCGGTTCGAAGCGGACTTCATTGCGCGCGTCCGTGCCGACGACCGTCACATTCCCCGAAGCTGGGTTAACACCGAGCGCCATACAAATGTTCATGAGGCCGCCGGCGTATGTGACGCCATTGGTCGAGGTGTCGATAATGGCCAGGTCGTTATCGATCAGCGTCCAGCCCACCGGGCGTGCCGACATGCTTGCGTTCACGCCATCGACCCACTGGCTCCAGTCCGAATTGCGAAAATCCCGCCAAACGCCCGCGCCGTCCTGCTTGACGATCAGACCGACCGCTGGAGGCGTAGCCAACACCGGGTTGATCGGCGGGTCGAATGTCATCGCCCCGTCGTCATCGTAAGGAGGATTCTGCCCTCCATAAGGCCCGGTGTTTGTGACCACATTGGGAGGCACTCCCACTCCGACTGCGGCACCGCCGCCCAGACTCGTCGATCGATTGCCGGACTCGAAGATCGCGACAAATACAGTCAGTCCATCGACGCTCGCAGCCATCGAGCGCGGGTCTTCGCCGAGGATGGCGATCGTGTCCGTTTCCAGCCGCGTTACCGGATCGAAGACCTGAATAGTATCGACCTGCGAGCAGCTCACGTATGCGCGGACTGGCGAGGCCGCAAAGACGAGATCATACGGCTCATCCAGAGTTTGAATGGTCGAGGCGACCTGGCGCGTCGCGATGTCGATGACGCTGATCGTATCGGAGATGTGATTGACGACCCAGGCTTCCCCATCATTACGAAAGCGCACGGAGACCGGATCGAGCCCGACGGGCACGGAGAACGTAAGCGATGGGAAGCTCCCTGCAAGATTGAAAAATTCGACGCGGTTATCCGCCATATTGATAACGGCCAGCGAATTGCCATCGGGACTGATGTCCAGTCCATGCGTCGGGTGATTCTCCCAATTGACGAACTCCGATTCGCTCACGGCCGCAGCCCCTGGTGCCGCTGCAAGACAGGCAAGAATAGCCGGCAATATGCCTCTAACAAGCAGTCGCAATGTGATCGCGGGCCGATTGGACCCAGTAGAGCGAGAGGCAAATCGAGTCATTCGGAAAGTCCTTCCATAACGTGTAATCGAGGGTCGAAGCGTAACCGAAGCAATCTTCGCAACACAAGGACGATATAGCGGGCGAGCGCTTCCCCCCACACCGAACGATCTAATTCGGGGTTCGTATTCAGAGAGTCCGCAAGATTGCCGATAGAATAGAGGCGCGGTAAAAGCCGTCCCCCCGCCCAAACATAAGGCGTTTCAATCCGCCTTCGCCCTGCCCAGGCGCCACGCTGCGCGATCCGATCCCGTTTGATCGAATTGCGTGCTTAATATCAGCAATGAAATACCTCTCAGCATTTGCAATTCTCTCCATTCTCTGGCTCAAGGTGCCTCCGGCGCACGATGTTCTCGCCTCGCCCATCAACTTGACCAAGGGGGCCGCTGCGACCATCGAACTGATAAACCTGCAAAAGGCGATTCTTGCGGCCAGGACGCTCGACGATAAATATCCGGACAAGGATCGAGTCCGGCAGATCGTCAAAGAGGGATTCAGCTCGAACCTGAAAAATCCGGCTCTCGATTTCTGGGGCCGTCCCTACCTGTATACCTGGGACGATCACGGATTCGAATTGAGATGCGCGGGACCGGACAAAGCATATTATAACGACGACGATCTGACGCTGACATGGAGGGACTCCGGCCATGAGTGATGCACACCCTGAAAAATCCGACAACCGACGGCGGCGATACTGGATCGACCCGGGATTCCAGGGCCGCTATCTGAGAAAGATATTGATGCTCGAACTGGCCGTGATGGCCGGGACGGCGCTGGTAACGTTCATACTGGCGATGGCTCTGATGAATCCCGATTTCGAGGCGGGATCCTGGTGGAACGGCATCTTCGGAGGGTTCGGCGTCATGGCGACGGCCTTCGGCGCGGGACTTGTCTATATGGGCATCCGCGTCTCACACAAGATTTGTGGTCCGGCGTTGCGAATTCAGCTCGATCTCGAGGCCATCCGCAATGGCAGGAAAGACACGCCCATCACTCTGCGAGACGGCGATGAGCTGGTCGAACTCGTGCAATCGATCAACAGCACCGTTGAATTCCTCCGGACGATGGAAAAGGATTCGGACAGTTCCGCCGCCGCGCCCTGATCCGGATTGGGCCCAGGCCAAGAGCGGGTATTGAACAGCGAAAGCCCGAATCCGCATGATTTCCCCGCGACGCTGGCCATCGCACCCTATATTCTGGATTGCGCTGGCCACTTGCATCTACACCCCTTGGGTCGATACCACGCCCGAACAGGGAAACATGGCCTCGGATCTGGCCGTGATCGAAAGCATCGTCGAGCGAGGCAGCCTCTCGATCGACGGCTCCACGTTTGAGAACACACTGGATAAGTT
>JAJFLK010000342.1 GCA_021772735.1 Candidatus Sumerlaeota bacterium
AGCTCGCCCGCAAGATTAGATCGCAGAGTGAAATTCCGCTGCTCCTGTTCTCAGCCTATAACCCCGTGCACCGATACGGCGCCGCTCAGTTTATCGCCGACGCCGCATCGGCCGGCTGCGATGGCGTACTCATCCCCGATCTTCCCCCCGAAGAAGGTGCAGAACTCCGCGCGATCTGCGACCGGCACTCCATGAGCTGCGTCTTCCTCGCCGCCCCGACGACGACCGCCGAGCGTCGACAAATCATCGCCCGCGCTTCGACCGGTTTTATCTACTATATCTCGCTGCGCGGCGTGACCGGCGCGCGGGCCGAGATGCCGACCGACCTTGCCGAGAAGGTGCGTCTACTCAAAGAAGCTTCCGACATGCCGGTCGCCGTCGGCTTCGGTGTATCCGAACCCGCCCAGGTCGGGATGATCGCCGAGCGCGCTGATGGCGTCGTCGTCGGGAGCGCTCTGATCGATGCGATGAGCAAGGCCGCCGATTCGCCGGACTTCGCGGATCGCGTTTATGACTTCGCGGCGGGGCTCGTCGGGGCATTGCCCAAAAACTCGCCCGCTGCTCCTTGATTTCGTTGCCTTTGCCCGAGAGTTATTAAAGCCATGCTTCCCACCAGCGCCTCACATTTCCGGATAGTCGCCCTGCTCGTCTCCGTGCTGGCATGGGTGGGGCTGGGTGCCCGAGCTCAGGACGCCGAACAGGCAGACTTGGCCGAGGACCAACCTACGACCCCGACGATCGACGTCATTAGTCTCAAGCCGATTTTACGGGCCGACCCCGAGCCCGTTCGGCTCGAACCCGTTTTCCGCGTGCCCGAGGCACTGACGGGGAAGAGCGGATCGACGGCAGCAGACGATCGGGGGACGACAGATACGAAAACTTCGGATGCGACCGCCGGTGAGAAGAGCAAGCCGCCTAGCCCGGAGTCGCGACTGCCCGCCTCGCCCGCCTCCACCCGCCTCGCTCGGGCGCATGCGCTTCTCGATGAAGGTCGCGTCGCCGAGGCCCGTGAGTTGCTCCTCAATCTGGCCAAAGAGTATCCCCGCTCGCCCGAGGCGCCCGAGGCCATCTTTCTGGCTGCGGAAACCCTGCGCGATCTCGAACAGGCCCGGCGTGAACTGCGCCGGGTCGTTCTCGAATACCCGAGGTCTCCTCACGTTCCCAATGCTCTTTCGCGCATTGGAGAGATCAGTTTCATTCTTGGCGATCACGAAGAATGCGTCCGCGCCTACCGCGCCTACATGAAGTATGAGAGCGATCCCGTCGGCCTGCGCCAGGCTGGAGTCCAGCTTGCTTTTGCACTTTTGCGTTCCGGTGATTTCGAGCAGGCCCGAGAGGTCTTCGTCCGGCTGCGGGCGAACCATGCCGAGTTGGCGGACACGCCGGAGCTGATCGAGGGCGAAGCCGATGCCCTGCTTGCGGTTGGGCTTCTCGCGCAGGCCGAACCGCTCTATGAGCGCCTCGAAACCGACTTTCCAAATTATCCGTTCGCTGTTAAAGTGCTCCTGAGCCGCGCGATTTGCGCGGAGCTGCAGGGGCGCCGCGACGAGGCCCGCCGGTATTACAAAACCGTTGTTGACGACTATCCACAGAGCATCGAGGCGCCTCTGGCCTCGTCTCGCCTTGACGATATCGAAGACGCTTTGGTTCCCGGCGCGCACGCCTCGCTTGCCCGGCCCTGACAAGATGCATCCCCTCGACTCGCACACAACCCCGGAGCCCCCGCCCCATGGCATATAAGATCAACCCCGTCGTCGACGAGGCCGAATACGATCGTCATCACAATCAGGAACGCTACTACGTCGAGATGCTGCGCGAACGCGGCCTCCTGATTGAACTCGATAACATCCTGGTCGATGCCGAGCAACTTGTCCTGCGCACGTTTCAGTGTAATACGGATTACTGCGTCCGCTGCACGGGCTCGGGCAAGGGCCGGTTGTTCAAAGGCTCGTGCTGCACGGACTTGCAGGTGGACGTCACGGTAAAGGAGAAGCAAAAGCTTCTCGAACTGGCGAAGATGGCCGATGCCAAACTCACCCTCGGGCCGAAAGATCCACTCCGGCGCATCGTCGACGATATCCTTGCCGACCGTGTCATCGAGCTTAACGACGAACATGAACTCGTCTTCGAACATAAGAAGAACGAAGCCTGCATCATGAGCTGGATGGATGGTTCGACGCTGCGCTGCTCGATTAATTCCATGTGCATGGCGCTCGACCTGGACTTGACCGAATACAAGCCGGACCCTTGCTATCTCTTCCCGCTCCATTATGGGCAGGTTGGCGCGAACGATTTCCTGGTTTCAGTTCTATGCACCGAGACCCGGGATTGGATCGGCCAGCATGCGATCGTCGGCAAGCTGGCCTGCCTGCGCAAACCCGAGCCCGGATCGCCACCGGCTTATGAATTCCTCCGTGGTGAAATCGAGTACGTCTTCGGCAAACGTTTTTACCGCGATCTGGATGCTGCCGCGCGGCCTATCCTGAAGGAGTATTGCATGAACGGCACGGCCGTTTGAATTGAAGGGGCGAAAATTTCAACCCCGTGCATCCACTTCGCAAGAACGCTATGCCCGAAAGTCACGCGTCATGAGGCGTCAAAACGAACAACTTATCTGCGCGCTGTGTCATCTGTTCAATTGCGTCCCTTTGTGGGGCATGGTTTTCAATGGGGTCGTCTGGTTCACCAATCGCGAATCGAGCCGTGCGGCCCAGATTCACGCCCGCCAGGCGATGTTCTTCCACGGCATTCTGCTTGCCGCCGTGATCGTGTGGATGATCGTCGTCCTCATCAGCCGCCTTTTTGCCGTCGTGATCCCGCCGCTCGGTGGTCTACTGAATTTCCTGAATACGATCGTCATCGCGACCCTGCTGGCGGCCCATATCCTGACCTGCCTGTGGGGCGCGTGGCGTTGCTGGACCGGCCGGCCGTTCCGGTACCCGCTCGTCGGCGAGCTTGCCGTGTAGAGCCCTGTTCTGCGGTTGCGGTTCATCAACGAGATGCGCCGCCCCCGTTCAAGTGAAATGAAAAAAAACGATACCCCCGCCCGACTGGTTCTCGGGATCGAGACCTGCACGCCGAGCGGCGGCGTCGCCCTGGCCGATGTGGAGGGGCGGCTGATCGTGCATCGACACGGCGTTGCGCGCACGGGATATTCGCGCCGCCTGATGGCTTCGATCGATGAGGCCCTGCGCTCGGCATCGGCCGACCCCTCGGCGCTCGCCGCCGTCGCCGTGACGCATGGCCCCGGTTCGTTCACGGGCGTTCGCGTGGGCCTTGTGACGGCCAAAACCCTCGCCCAATCGCTCGGCGTGCCGCTCTATATCGAATCCAGCCTTCGTGCTCTTGCGATGCGCTGGCCGGGGGCCGATGGTCCGGTGTGCTCGATCCTCGATGCCCGGCGCAAAGAGGTCTACTCGGGCGTCTTTAGGCGAAGCCCCGAGGCCGCGACCAATGGCGGCGTCCAGAGCGAGATGACGCCCATTCGCGATGAAGCCGTCGAATCGATCCAGTCTCTCATCGAGGGTATTGAGGGCATTGCCGGACCCTCAACCGCCCCGGCGCAATCCACCGGGCGCATCTGGCTGAGCGGCGATGGCGCGCGGTTGTATGAGGCGAAGTTGCGAGATGCCCTTGGAGATCGCATCGCCTTCGTGCCCGAGCCGTGGGGTTCTCCGGCGCCGGATGTGATCGCGCTGGAAGGCGCGCGACGCCTGCGCGAGGCCCTTCCCGGGGTTGATCCTTTGTCCGCCGTCCCCCAGTATCTTCGCATCAGCGACGCCGAAAAAGGCCTGCTCTCCAATCCCACATAGATGGTGATCGGCCCATTTGCAGCCGGGATCTCGATCGCTCCGGATCACTTGAAAAACGCCACTCTGATTTTCCTCGCCGCTCTTGCCGTCTATACCCTGACGGCTGGCGGACATCTGTATTCGCCCGACGAAGAAATCCTATTCCGTACGACGCGCTCGATTTACGAGGATCGCGATCTCGCCATCGAGCCGCTCGGGGGCTTCGCGACGGCCCGAGCTGATGACGGCCGCGAATTCGCGCAGTACGGTATCGGGCAGCCCATTCTGGCGGTCCCGTTCTATGCCGTCGGCAAGTGGGTCGCGCCGCTCGCATCGGACGCACAGTGGAAATCTCTCTACGGCATCGGCGATGAAGAGACCTCCGAGACTCGAATTGACCTCGCGTTCTCGCCCACCGCTGAGCAGATCGCGCCGCGCTTCTTCGTCTCGTTCTTCAACATCTTCATCTCGGCCCTGCTCGCCGCCGTTCTGTATCGCCTGCTTCTCGACCTCACGGAACACAATTTCGCATCGATCCTAGCGACACTCCTCTACGCTTTCGGATCGTTCGCATGGGCTCACTCGCGGCCGTTTTTCACCGAGACACTCGCGGTTTTCTCGATGCTTCTGGCCTGGCGCTGGACCGTCGGCTGGCTCAAGACCCCGACCGCATGGCGCATGATTGCCGCCGGAGCGGCCGCCGGGTTCGCGGCGCTGGTCCGGATGGATTCGGTCTTGCTCTACCCCGGCCTGGCGATCGTTCTGCTCGGTCCGGTCCGCGACGCCTCGCGCGATCAAACCGGCGGCGTGCATCCCTGGATTCTGTTTTGCGTCCCGGCGCTTCTTTGCGGCCTGATTCTGCTCGGCCTGAACAAGCTTCACTTCGGTGGATTCTTAGCGACAGGTTACAGCGACCAACCCGAAGGCGTTCGTTTCTCAACGCCGGTTATCGCCGGTCTTTACGGCCTGCTCTTTTCGATCGGCAAGGGCATGTTCTTCTTCTCACCAGCGCTGGTTGTGTCGTTCTTGGGTTGGAGTCCGATGTGGAGCCGAGATCGAGCCCTGACGCTCGGCGTTGCGATCTGCGTCGCCCTGCCTATTCTCATCTTGGCCAAGTGGCAGAACTGGGCGGGCGGCTGGTGCTGGGGTCCGCGCCACATCGTGATGATTCATCCGTTCCTCGCTATTCCCATTGCCATGTGGCTTGCCGAGAACTGGGGACGAACCCGCCGCCTGATCGCTGTCGGTTTTCTTACCGTCGGCGTGTTCGTGCAGCTCCTGGGCTCGTCGCAGGATTTCATGCAATATTATCGAATCTATTACCGAGAATACGGTCGCCACGCTCGCGTCCAGTATGATGCCTTCGATCAGGAATACTGGGCGCGTTACCTGACGCTCACCGCACGCAATCCCTCGGACCTCGATCAGACCCGCGACGTCCCGATCGGATATGCCCCCGCGCCGACCCAGCATTCGCTGTATATGCCTCAAGTCAGCCAGTGGTCCTTCTATCCCAAGATGTGGCGCCAGGACCGGACGCTGGATAACCTCTGGTTCCGGATTGCTTCCGAGAATTGATCGGCCCAAGTCAGGCCGTGGCCACGCCGCGAATGAAAACCAACTCGACCCCCGACCCCCGAGCCGCGAATAACGCCGAAGCGACCGAACGCCTCAGCGGCACGGTCCTGCGCATCACGTATCGCAATCCCGAGAACGATTACCGCGTCTTGAAACTGATGCCTTTTGAGCAGATTTCGCGCGAACGCATCAGCGCACGGGGTGAGGTCGTCGTCGTCGGTTATTTGCCCGGCATCAAGGTCGGCGAGTGCATTCAGGCGGGCGGGCGCTGGGCGAGCCACGCCAAACACGGGCCGCAATTCAAGGCCGATTGGTTCAAACCCAGTCTCCCCTCAACCGCGCGCGGTATCGAAACGTATCTCAAATCCGGCGCGGTCAAAGGCGTCGGCGAGGTGCTCGCCCGCCGCATTGTCGAGGCTTTCGGCAATCGCACGTTCGAGGTGCTCGACGCTGACATCGACCGGCTAAAGCGCGTCAAGGGCATCCGAGGCAAGACGTTCGAGAAAATATGCCGGGGCTGGACCGACGCGCGCGGCGATCGGGAGCTGATCGCCTTCCTCGGCGAATACGGCATCCCATCGACCATGGCCCATCGGCTGCGCCGCACATACGGCGACGCCGCGTTCAGCGTCGTCCGCTCCAATCCGTATCGCCTCGCGGCCGAGGTCAGCGGCATCGGCTTCGCCCGGGCGGATTCGATGGCCCGGCGCATGGGCATGGCCCTGGATTCGCCCGAACGAATCGAAGCCGCGCTCGGCCACGTCCTCGAATCCCAAGCCGCCGAGGGCCACACGTTTCTGACCCGGGCGCATTTGCTTGAAGCGGCGATAGAGCTGCTTGGTCTCGAACTGAATCTCATCGAAGCGGTTCTGGACCGCATGCTCGCCGACGAGCTGCTGACCGCGCGGGCGCTCGGCGGTGATGAGGCGATCTCCGCGATATTCTTAAATTCTCTGTACGAGGCCGAAACTGCATGCGCCGAGCTTCTGATGCGCCTCGCTGCGTCCAAGCTTAGCTTACCGCGAGTTGATATGAAGGCCTTCCTCACGCACTTCGAGAAACGCGCGCAGATCGAGCTCGCCCCGACTCAACGCACCGCGATCGAAACGATCGGCGAGAGGGGGATGATGGTCCTGACCGGAGGCCCCGGCACCGGAAAGACGACGACGCTTCGAGGCGTGATCGAGCTCTTCGGGTCCGCGCGCCTCAATGTGCGCCTTGCCGCGCCGACAGGCCGCGCCGCGCGGCGTCTGGCCGAAACTTCCCACGCGCCGGCCGAGACAATCCATCGGTTGCTCGGCTATCAGGCGCACACCGGTGAGTTCTCTCACAATGCCGGCAACCCGCTCGAAGCCGCCCTGATCGTCGTCGATGAGGTTTCGATGCTCGATGTCGGCCTCGCGCGCGACCTGCTCGCCGCAATCCGTCCCGGAACGTGTCTGCTGCTCGTCGGAGATGAAGATCAACTGCCCTCGGTCGGTCCGGGCAACGTCCTGCGCGACATCATCGCTTCTAAGGCGATTCCCATCGTCCGCCTCGATGAAGTTTTCCGTCAGGCCGGTTCAAGCCTGATCGTCAGCAACGCGCATCGGATCAACTCGGGCAAAATGCCCTTGGACGTGGCCGCCGAGACGCCAGGGGCAGCATCCGACCGGGCCGGGCCGACCGATTATTTCTTCGTCGATCGCCGCGAGCCCGAAGACATCCTTGAGGCCGTTCGGACGCTCGTCGCCGAGCGTATCCCGTCCCGCTTTGATCTCGATCCGATCCAGGATGTGCAAATCCTGACTCCCATGCGCCGTGGCGATCTCGGCGTCGAGCGCCTGAATCGCGAACTGCAAAATGCCTTGAATCCCGAGGCTGAAGCGCGGGCCGGCCAAGGGGAATTCACGGAGGCGGGACCGGAGAACACAGGCCGCCCAAAGCTGCGCGTCGGCGATCGCGTCATGCAGACCGCGAACGATTACGAGAAAGATCTGGCCAATGGCGACATCGGTCGCGTGCGCGCCGCTGATGCCGCTACAGGCGAGATCATCGTGGATTTTGACGGTCGCGCGGTCAGCTTTCTTGCCGATGAATCTCGGCGTCTCGTGCTCGCGTACGCGGTCACAATTCACAAGTCCCAGGGCTCTGAGTATCCCGCCGTCGTGATTCCGATGCACATGCAGCATTACGTCATGCTTCAGCGCAATCTTCTGTATACGGCGCTGACCCGGGGGCGTCGTCTTGTTTGCATTGTCGGCGATAAGCGCGCGCTCTGGCGCGCGGTGAAAAACTCAACGCGCCGCAGCAGGAACTCCGCGCTCGGATTTTTTATTGATAGTCTGCGCGGTGAGCTTGCGCGCTAATAGCGAAACGGCGCGACCTCTTCGCGAAGCCACGCCGTTTCGATTGATGTGCTTTTCAGCCGTTCAGCCTTCGGGGATTTCGATGCCCTGTTTCTCGGCGGCGGTCATCACGTAATCAAGCGCGCCGCGCATTTGTTCGGCCCACTCGCCTTCTTCGTACTTCGAGACGCCTTCGCGCAGGAGCGCCGCAGCCTCAGGCAGCTCTTCGAGGTTGATCGCAATGATTCCTCGATAATACTGAACTTTTGCCAGAAGCGGGCTGGACGGATATTTCGTCTCGAACACGGCGAGCTTCTTTGCGCCCTCAGTCATCTCTTCAATTGAGGAAATAGTGACCGCGTTTAGGAAGTAATAATCGTCCGCCGCGCCGGTCTCGTCCTTCGGATCGTAATACACGGCCTTCTCGTAGGCCTTCAGGGCTTCTTCGTCGTTCGATTTCTTCAAGTATAGCTCGGCCAGATTATTCCAAAGGCCGGCTTGCTCGGGAGTCTCCTCAAGCTTTGCGCGAGTCTCCTTAATCTCGGTGAAAATCTTCTGATGCCCGCCGATGATATTGACGAACGCGCTCTCATCGCGATAACCGAGAAAACGATCTTCTTCGGTGCCTTCGGGCGAGATCAATACGAACGTCGGATATGCCTCAATCTCGAATTTGGATGCGAGCCCGGGCTCCTCATCGCAATCGATATAGACCGTCACCCATTCGTCGAGCATCGTTTTGACCTCGGGCAGGGGAAGCACATTGGCCTTCATCGCCTTGCACGGTCCGCACCACTCGGTGGAAAACATCGCGACGACGGGCTTTCCTCTATCGGCGGATGCGGCCTTGGAGGCTTCCCAATCGTGCAGCCAGCCCTCGGGCGGTGTTGCCAGTGCGCTGGCAGGGGGACGAATCGCACACAACAGGCCTGCCGCCACGATTAACGCAGCGAGTATGTTCCTTCGTTTTGCTTTCATTCTATTCAGTCTCCAATTCAGCCGGTCCCGTTTATCGGGCGACTTGTGTAATGTGTTCTCGTCCCCATCCGTTCAGCTCAAATGACCTTATGCGGTATCGATAGGATTGGTCCGCTTCGGATCTTCAGTAGCTTTAACCCTAAAGAAGGTCATCCCTACCGGTTGATTTTATGTGACTTACGGTCTTTTTGACATCCTGGGCACGGGCCCGCGTGGTGATCATTATGGCGCCGGGCGTTCGCACAACGACGAGGCCCTCCACTCCATATAAGACAATCTCGGGCGGCTGAGGTTCCCCATCGCAATGCTCATTGTAGATAATGTTGTCTGTGGCATCAATCGCGATGGTGGGCCCGACAGACCAGTTCTCCGAATCGTCGCGCTTGAGCACCCGACTGAGCGAATCCCAACTTCCGACATCTTCCCAGCCGAATTCGCCAACGACCGCCGAAACCCGATCGGCCTTTTCCATGACGGCCTTATCGACCGGCAGTGATTCAAGCCGCTCGAAGATCGCCCTCAGCGAGTCACCCGACGGCCAATCCCCGGCTCCTGCTCGCAGTCCGGTCATCTCGCGGGCCATGGCTGGTTGATACCGATCCAAAGCCTGAAAGAAGACCCCGATTCGCCAGAAAAACATACCGCTATTCCACAGATGTTTTCCTCCACGGACGAATCCCTCGGCGGTTTCAAGGTCCGGCTTCTCGGTGAACCTTGCGATCCGATTGATCTTCGGAGCCGAGGCGCTCGCCTTGTCTTCTTCCGTCTCGCTCAGGACCTCGCCCAATTCCAGATATCCGAATCCGGTATCGGGCGTCGTCGGCCTCATGCCGATCGCGACCAGATCATAAGTCGATGCGGCTCGGCCGATCGCGGTCTTGAGCGTCTCGTAAAACATATCGCCGTCTTCGATCAGGTGATCGGCGGTCAGCACCGCCATGACCGTCTCATTGCCGGATTCGCGTTCGATGAACGACGCCGCCAGCGCGAGGCATGCCGTTGTATTTCGGGCCATGGGCTCGGCGATATAATTCGCCGCCTCGAATCTCGGAAGGGCGTTCACAATTGCCGCGCGCAGGCGCTCCCCCGCAACGATGTAGACCCGCTCTTTTCCGACCAGGCGAGCCCCTCGATCAAACGCCTGCTCGATCAGGGTCTTCTCGCCATAGAGACGGAGAAGCTGCTTTGGCTTCTTGTGGCGGCTCACGGGCCAGAAGCGCTCGCCGGAACCCCCCGCCATGATCACGACGTCCGCGTCGGCGAGTACCTTATGCTTCGCGGACTGTGGGGATATGTTCGCCATCCGATCTCCTTCTTCCTATATACGTTTGCCGAGTGAAAAAAGTTCGCGCCCGTTCAAAGAAATAATTCGGGGTCTAAGAACGGTCGCCGCCTTCAAGGGATCGAAGCCAGAGTTTGAGCGCCCGCTCGATATAGAACTCCTGGGCTTCGACGAAGAAATCCCGCAACGCGATCTCCATGGCTTCCCAGGCCTCGGCGCGGCGGCCCGCCGCAGAATGCACGAGAGCAAGCTGATAATGCCGGCCGTAGTCGTAGGGGCCTTCGACCGGCAGGCTGCGGAGCATCGCATCGGCAATATCGAGTTGCCCGCTCCGCGCATAGGCGCGTCCCAAATACGTTCGCGCAATGAGCTGAGCCGGCGCCAGAGCCAACGCGCGCGAAAAGTGCGCCTTGGCCCGCTTGCCATCGCCGCTTTCCTCGGAGGCTAAACCAGCGAGCAACTGAAGGTCCGCGCTGTCCAGGCCAGCGTCCAGTGCCTCGCCGACTTCGATCAGCAGCTCATGATGGGAGAACTGCACGTAAAGACTTTCGAGATGCGCGACCAACTTCGCTAACCGTCGACGCTGCGACAGGCTCAGCTTTGGGGCGTCAATCGTCATTGAAGGCTCCGTCTCATTGGATGCTTCCGTCCCGTCAGCCGATGTCTCATTCTGATCTGCGGGCTTATCAAGCTCGTCTGCTGCGAGGGCCTCGGTATCCAAATCAGTCTCGGGATCAGGGCCCAGTTGCGAAGGCCATGACGGCCATTTCTCGGGCTGTGATTCGGCCCAGGGCCGTACTCGCGATTCGATCTCGAATACGAAGTGGGCCAGCAGGCCGAGATCGTGCGGAAGCCCATCGCGCTTGAGATATCCTGCGGCTTCGGCGTCGCGGCCTGCGCGCAAGAGCGCCAGCGTCCGGACGTATGGCGTCATGATGTTGCCCGGGTCCAAGGTGATCGCCCGATCCAGAAGCTCGATCGCCTCTTCGGGCGAATCGCCCGCCTCGGCCAGGCAGCGGCCGAGAATGTATTGCGATGCGCCGGGAAAAGGCGTCGGCCGCTCATCCATTCGCAGGCAGATCTCCCGCGCCTGTGGCACGTCACCACGCCGAGCGGCCCGCAGCGCAGCTTCCCAGCTTGGGGCGGTTTCTCCAGTGACCTTCGAATCGTCAGTTACGTCCGCGCCCGAGGCCTCGCCGATATCTTCGCCGATGTCATCGGCTCCGGCCATCGTTCCATCGGCGTCGCCCGGGCGCGGGGGCGGGGGCGCCGCGGGGTCCATTCGGGCCTCGCTCGGTGCCGCATTCACTCCGGTTGGTTCGCCGGGTTCGCGCG
>JAJFLK010000343.1 GCA_021772735.1 Candidatus Sumerlaeota bacterium
CCTCTGTCACCGGGACGGTCATGCCGGCGAGCTGTTGATAAACGGCGAAGCGCTGGGTTGCGTGAGCCTGCGCCGAGGCCGCCAGGCGCTTGTATCGCTCGGGGTCCAGCCGCTCGGTGATGCGGAATCGCATTTCGTTGCGCATGTATTTCTGGACCGGGATCTTCGGCTCACGCGTGTCGAGTTTGAGCGGCGGCTCGCCCTGCTCCAGGCGTCTCGGGTCGAATCGGTATATCGGCCAGACCCCGGAATTGACCGCGAGTTTCTGCTGCTCCATGCCGTTGGCCATGTCGTACCCGTGGGCGATGCAATGACTGTATGCGATGACGAGAGACGGCCCCGGATAGCTTTCGGCTTCGGTCAAGGCCTGGACGGTCTGGCTCATCTTTGCGCCCATGGCGATTCGGGCGACGTAAACATGCCCGTAACTCATGGCCTCCAAGCCGAGGTCTTTCTTGGGAATGCTCTTGCCGGCGACCGAAAACTTGGCGGCCGCGCCCAGCGGCGTTGCCTTGGAGGCCTGCCCGCCTGTGTTCGAGTAGACTTCGGTATCGAGGACGAGGACGTTGACGTTTCGATCCGTCGCCAGAACGTGATCGAGCCCGCCATACCCGATGTCATAAGCCCACCCGTCACCGCCGACCAGCCAGACGCTTTTCGTCACAAGATAATCGGCGAGCAACTCGAGACGGCGCACCTCGGCGTTATCAAGCATCGCCAGGCTCTTGCGTAGGGCAAGAACGCGCTCGCGTTGGGCTGCGATGCCGGCCTCGCTTGATTGATCGGCGGCGAGGATTTCTGCGATCAGCGCGTCGCCGATTCCCCCGCCGATCCGGCCCAGAAGTTCGCGCGCCTGGGAGGCGTGAGCATCGACGGCGAGGCGGAAGCCGAGGCCGAACTCCGCGTTGTCTTCGAACAGCGAATTGGACCAGGCCGGGCCGCGTCCTTCGGCGTTGCATGTGTAAGGAGTCGTCGGCAGATTGCCGCCGTAAATCGAAGAGCAGCCGGTGGCATTGGCGATCAGCGCGCGGTCTCCGAACAACTGCGTGAGGAGTTTGACGTAGGGCGTCTCGCCGCATCCGGGGCATGCGCCGGAGTATTCGAAAAGCGGTTCGAGGAATTGGCTGCTCTTGTGATCGAACTTCTCGAACTTCGTGCGGTCCGCTTCCGGTAGATTAAGGAAGAAGTCATAGTTCTCGCGCTCGACCTCGCGGATCGGAGCCTGCGGCGTCATGTTGATCGCGAGGTGGCGGGGGTTGGATTTGTCTTTGGCCGGGCAGACCTTGACGCATAGCGAGCAGCCGGTGCAATCCTCGGGCGCGACTTGGATCGTATACTTGGAGCCTTTGAATTCGGGGGCTTTGTAGTCGATCGAGAGGAATCCTTCGGGCGCGCTTCCGAGCGAATCCGGTGAGTAGACTTTGGCGCGGATTGCTGCGTGCGGGCAGACGAGCGAACACCAGTTGCATTGGATGCAGATCTCGGGGTCCCACGCGGGGATTTCAAGCGCGATGCCCCGCTTCTCCCATTTGGCCGTTCCTGTCGGCCAGGTTCCATCGGGCGGGAACGCGCTGACCGGAAGCAGGTCGCCCATTCCGGCGAGCATGACCGATGTGACTTTCTTGACCAAATCCGGCGCGCCATCGGCAATCAGCGGCGCCCGGCGGCGCGTTGAGGCGACCCGCCCGGTAACACGAACTTGATGGAGGTTCTCCAGCGTGTGGTCGACTGCAGCGAAGTTGCGCTCGATGATCTCCTCTCCGGCTTTCGCATAAGTCTTGCGGATCGAATCCTTGATTTTCTCGATGGCCTGATCGCGCTCCATGACGCCCGAGATGGCAAAGAAGCAGGTTTGCATGACCGTATTGATTCGCCGCCCCAGGCGCGATCGTTCGGCCACTCCGTATGCGTCGATGACGTAGAACTTGAGATCCTTGCCGACGATCTCCGCATGAACCTCGCGCGGCAGGTGATCCCACACTTCCTCAGGTCCGAACGGGGCGTTGAGCAGGAAAGTCGAGCCGGGTTCGGCGAGCCGCAAGACATCGATCTTCTCGACGAAACCGAACTGGTGACAGCCGACGAACTGCGGATGCTTGATGAGGTATGTGGATTGAATCGGACGCGGGCCAAATCGGAGATGAGAGACCGTAACCGCCCCGGCCTTCTTCGAGTCGTATACGAAGTAGCCCTGCGCATGGCCACCCGATTGCGCACCCATGATCTTGATTGTGTTCTTGTTCGCGCCGACGGTGCCGTCCGAGCCGAGGCCGTAAAATACGGCGCGGAACACGTCGTCGGGTTCGACCTCGAAATCCGGATCGAGCTTGAGCGATGTGTGCGTTACGTCATCGGTGATGCCGACGGTGAAGCCGCGGCGAGGCGCGGGAGAGGCGAGCTCATCGAAAACGGCTTTGACGCAGGCCGGGTCGAATTCCTTGGACGAGAGGCCGTATCGACCCGCGATGACAAGAGGCTCTATGCTGAGTCGGGGGATTTCGCTGCCCGCGTCTTCGCGCAGGGCGGCGACGACGTCGAGAAAAAGTGGATCGCCCACCGCGCCCGGTTCCTTCGTGCGATCCAGCGCGGCGATGGACTTGACTGAGCGCGGCAGCGCGGCGACGAAATCCCGAATCGAAAACGGACGATACAGGCGGATCTTGACGACACCAACCTTCTCGCCCCGCGCGACCAGATATTGAACCGTCTCATCGACCGCCTCGGCGCCGGACCCCATCAGGACGATGACGCGCTCGGCTTCGGGGTGCCCTGCATAATCGAACAGGTGATACCGGCGGCCGGTAAGCTCGGCAAAGCGATCCATCGTCTCGCCGACGATGCCCGGGCAGGCGTCGTAGAACGGATTGCAGGCCTCGCGCGCCTGGAAGAACGTATCGGGATTCTGGGCCGTTCCCCGGATGAGCGGGTGATCGGGCGTCAGGGCGCGGCGTCGGTGGTCTGCGATGAGATGCTCGTCGATCATCGCTCGGAGATCGTCGTCGCTAAGTGACGCGATTTTCGTAATCTCGTGCGAGGTTCGGAAGCCATCGAAGAAGTGCACGAACGGGATTCGCGAGCGAAGCGTCGCGGCGCCCGAGATGCAGGCCATATCCTGGGCCTCCTGGACCGAGGCCGACGCCAGCATGGCAAATCCCGTCCCTCGGCACGCCATAACATCCGAATGATCGCCGAAGATCGAGAGCGCGTGCGTGGCGATCGTGCGCGCGGCGACGTGGATGACCAGAGGCGTGAGTTCGCCCGCGATCTTATACATGTTCGGGATCATCAGAAGCAGGCCCTGGGAGGCCGTAAACGTCGTGGCCAGCGCTCCGGCCTGAAGCGCGCCATGGATCGTCCCCGCGGCGCCAGCCTCGGACTGCATTTCGATCACGTCCGGGGTCTGACCCCAGATATTGCGCTGTCCGCGGACCGACCACTCGTCGGCAAGCTCGCCCATGGTCGACGCCGGCGTGATCGGATAGATGGCGATCACTTCGTTGATTCGGTGTGCTACCGAGGCTGCGGCTTCATTGCCATCGACGGTTATCAGGCGGTCTTCTGCGGACATGAAAATTCCTTGGCGAATGGTGGGGAATGGCCTATCTCGCGCCTCCGGCCCCCGTACGAAGTCGCTACGTGCACAACAGGCCCCACTTGGGGCGTGTGCGTGGCTCCATTACGCAAAATCGCAAGTAGAGTGCCAAAAGACTCCTGCCCCCAGGCTCGCAGGCACCTCGGGAGCCCTAGCGTCTATACGATTGATGTCAAAGTAGTTATGTCGATCATGCCGAGTGATCTGGATCGGCGTGCCATCCTGCATGTTGCAGGGTTGCACGTTGCCCATTGCCAATCGTGTGGTGAAGGCGACTGTCGCTCGGCCAATCGGCGAACAGTCGCGCCCGGAGGGCAAAGAAAAACCGGCGGGCAAGGCACCCGCCGGTAGATCGCAATTGCGATGCTATTTAATTCAATGAGTCAAGGACTGTCGGCCGCTGTATTTACTCCACCGAAGCGACGGCGGGGGCCGTTCCCGCCGAAGAAAACGGTGCGGACCAGGTGCTGTCCCCCCAGGCGATCTCAAGAACGCCGCCATCGACGGATTCGCTCAGCTCGATGGCGAACTTCTTGACCTTCTTCTCGGCCTCGCCGACCGTCAGAGCGATCTCCGCCACATCGGCGTCGGGATCGTGCATCGTGCCCCAGATATCGGCCTCATCGTTGAAAACCAGACTCCAGCCTTCGTCGGTCTTCTTGAGCCACAGGCTGTAAATCCCGGGGTATCCTTCTGCGGCGTTCCCGGCTCTGACGATCGTATCGCCAAAGGCCAGGTCGGTATCCGTGAACAGCTTCGTGGCTCGCGAGCCGCTATATTGGAAAACGGACCCGCTCTCGATCTTGCCCAGTCGCTTGAAGTCATCGGACATGGTCCGAATGCCGCCGTAGGTGATCTTGACCTCGCTGCCGCCCAGGTCCATCACGGTCCTGCCCGGAATCTTCCCGCCTCGCATGCCCTTGACGCGAGCCGAGAACTTGCCGAGTCCGCGCGTTTCCATTTCAGTCGTCACGTCGGCCGAACCTATCAATCCCAAGTCGTCTGATAGGGACCCGGTCAGCGTGCCCGAGTCAAGCTGCCTGACGATCAGTGTCATTCCGGTTTCCGTCTCGCCGACGTGGCCTGCGTAGCGCAGCTTCAAAGCCAGCGAGGACTCGGTGATATCCGTGACGACCTGCGCCTGCGTTTGCTCGGGCGCCTGCACGGTCGCCCCGAGTTTTCCGCCCACATCCAGGAAATTCAGAAGCAGGTGCATGGGCTCCTGATCGGGCAGTTCCACCGTCAGGGACCATTCGCCGAGAAATCCCCGGATCGAGCCCCCTCCTTGAACGTTCACGCCGCCTCGGGTCGACAGTGACGAAGGCTCGATATCGGCGGCCTGTGCGCCGACGCCTCCGGTCAGCGTTCCGGCCAGCCCGATCGCCAGGGCCAACAGGATTCGACTGGTTTTGTTTAGTTTCGCTCTCATATTCCGTCCTCCTGCGGGTTCATCCACCCGCGATGACTCGATGATTCCGGTTTCGGACCTTCGTTCAGTTGCTCGCCGCGACCGGTTTGGTCGCTGTGTAGTTCATCCAACCGAGATCCATCTCGTCCCAGGTCGGTCCGCCGAAGGCGACGGGACGTTCGGAGTTGTATCCGACCGCCGCAGCCCTTTCCGGGGAGTTGTCATACCACATCTCGAATTCCACGCGCGTTCCGGCGGGAACCTTCTTGAGGCCCTCATCCTTATATTCGTAAAAGATCTGCCAGTTGAAATCATACGTCGGAACGTCGAGGAGAACCTCTTCGGTTCCATCGGGATAGAAGGCGGTATACTTGCACGCAACGCCTCGTAGATGCAGATGAGGCATGTAACCCATAATCGTCGTGTCCGATTTGAAGGTCATCGCCCCGCCGACTTTCCAGTTCGGGTGACGCGGCGGAATCTCGAAGGCGCCGTGGCTGATCGTCGCGACCTGGACGGGGTGCGTCACAGGCTTATCGTGAAACTCGATAGCGAATGAGGATTGATCCCAAACGCCGGTGCCCGGACCGCTTTCCTTGTGATAATGCATCTGGAAGGTGATCGTCGGCGCCTTGGGCACAAGCACGCCATAACCCTCGGGGAAGGTCGTCGGGTCCGTGCCGGGGGCCTCGCCTCCGAGCATGCCGAACCTTCGGCCACCGTCCTCGCTCTCGCCGACTGCAAAGGCGATGATGTGATGCACGACTTCGCTGCCGGGCTTGAACTCGATGGCCTTCATCCAGCGAGCTTCGGGGAACTGCTCTTCGGTCAACCTGACCGTGATATTCTGATAGAGGTCGTCCACGTCATCGCCGACCCAGTTGGGCTCGTCGAATGTGATGACGACGTCAGGGCTGCCGCCGGAGATGGTCCAGCCGGTCTCGGGCCAGACGATCGGCTCGGGCGCGTCAGCGGGGTTGCCTCGAGGCGCTCCGGATTTGGCCCAGTTCACGATGGTCGCGATCTCCGAATCCGGCATGGTTCGCTCGTTCTCGAACTGGCCGTGATGCTGCGGAGCGGCATACCAGGGCGGCATCGATTTGGTCTGAACCGACTTTGCAACCGATTTGGCCCAGGGTCGGACCTCTTCATATGAAACCAGAGACATCGGCGCGATCATGCCCGAAACATTGGCCCCCTCGGGACGGTGGCACAGTTGACACTCGCGCTGAAAGATCGGGGCGATATCCTTATAGAATGTCGGACGCGCGATTGCCGCGTCATCTGCCAACGCCTGGCTCGAACAGACGCCCAGCATCGCCGCCATCACCACCAGCGTGCTTTTCATTACATTCTTCATCGCGTTCTCCTCTTTTTCTCGGGCTGGGCTTGCGGCCTTGTTTTATTTTGTCCGCTTCGTCGCCGATGCCCCCCATTGGATTTTAGTTCGCTTGTCCGAGCTGCGCTCCGGAGCGTCAGCCCCGCATCGCGAGATGCCCGGATTTCGTCTTGCTCAATATTCGCGAGCCAGCGCAACGCGGACCAGGTTGACCCCAGGTGCGCGGTAAAGCAGGCCTTGCACGGCCACCTGCTGGCCCATCAGAGGCGCGAGCGTCGAATTGGCCGTCTGGAGCCCCGCTGCCGGAACAGGAAGCCGATAGACCGCAATCCAGACCGTTCCGGTCTCCTCTTCGAGGATGCCGATCGGAAAGCCGTGCTCCGCTCGATACGTGCCCGAATCGACGTGCTCCGCACCGTGGCGCCCAAACATTGCATAATCAGCGATATCAATGACCTCGCCGATAATCGTGCCATTGACCGGCTTGGGCTCCGCACTGGCCGAGACGTAAGCAATGGCGCAGAGCACCACCGCGAGGCCGGAGACGGCCACCATCCATTTATTTCTCATCACATCTCCTCCTTTCACCCTTTGCTTTTCTTGCCGGATAGCTTATTTGGAGCGCTCGCGCGCTGGTTAAAGGAAGGACATCAACCGATCCGGTCTGCGGACGATGCCCCCTGCTTTCGCAACATTCGTCGGCATAAAGAGATGAGTTCTGCAAGAAGCAGGCCAAGCCCCGACATTTCCATAAATCCAATGGCGCCAGCACATTCAGGGCCGCTCGATTCGGGTTGCACGGGGCGATGTTGCATGGAGGTCGCGGGCGAGGACGCGCGCCGCGATGCGACGCAACGGTCTCAAATCGCCCCTGGACGGCAGATGCCGGCCGGGCATGAGCGGGTCCGTACGGCGCCAGAGCCGTGCGTTCTCAGATTGTCTCTATCGCGCAATGGTCGAGACGATCAGGGAGTGATTTTGAGCAGCGAGCTTTCCAAATCTGAAGAGAGGAAGATCGTTCCAGCGGCGTCCACGGCGATGCCTGAGGGCATGTATGCGGGCGGCAGGCCGAACGGAGCGCGCAGGCCGATGGGCAGGTTCTCGGCGACGACCTCAATCCGGCCGCTCGTCGGATCGATTGCGATGACCCGCCGCTCGCGAACCTCGCTGACGATCAGACGTCCATCGGGAGCGACTGCGATGCCTTCGGGGCCAACCAGACCCTTAACGACTTCGGTCGCCTCAGCGCCGTCCAGATCGGCCTTGATCACTCGTCCGCCTATTGCGCGGGTGATGTAGACGGACGATGCGCCGTCCCACGCGATCGCGACCGCGCCGATCAGGCGGTCGGCTAATACCGTGCGTTCGGATTTATCTGCGCCCGAGGCGCGCAAGAGCGAACTCGTTCCGCCTTCGAGCACAATCCAATCGCCTCCGGGCAGTTCGATGGCGTCCATCGGTCGTGAAAAATCGTGAGTCGTAAAAATCTCTTCGCCGCTCACGCGGTCGATCATCCGGATCGTATTGCCGAACCAGCTCGAGACAAGCAAATGCTCTTGGTTCGCCGAGATGCCGATCGGGTTCTTCAGCGCGCCGGAGTAGCTGTCTGGCAGGTCGCGCACTTCCCCGGTCGCCGCGTTAACCTCATGGAGTCGAAAACCACCGGCGACATAAATCAGATCTCCTGCTTCGGTATGAATCAGATCGATATCGGCCGGCGCTGAAAAAGCGCTCTCCTTGACGGTCCGCGCTTCGCCGGTCGCTGTGTCGATCTCATAGATCCCGCTGTTGGCCATGATCGTGACGAACATGCGATCGTGCGAGTCGAAGGCGAGGTTATCCATCGCCTGGCGGAAGGCGATCGTCTTGATCCGCCCTCCGCTCCCGGGGTCGAGGTGAACGATCTCGCCGCGAGCCGTATCGAGCGCCCAGAGATTCCCCTTCGAATCGAAATTCACAGCCGCCGGCGTGTCCAAGCCCTCGGCCACGACGGTCAGCTCGCCGGTATCGACGTCAATGCGGGCGATCTGTCCCTTGAACCACAGCGGGCCGTAAATTTTTCCATCCGGCCCGATATCGAAGCCATTGAGTCCGCCCATGCCTTCGAGGATGAGTCGCGGTTCGTTGGCCCCGGCTGGATCGATCTCGTAAAGCGCATCGCCTAGGAAAACCTGCGACGCGAAGAGACGCCCGCCCTCGTCGAACGCAAGCGAGTTGATCCCCGGCAGGCCGGTGGCGAGTTCGCGAATCTCGCCGCCGGGCGCCTGGGCGTGAACAATCC
>JAJFLK010000344.1 GCA_021772735.1 Candidatus Sumerlaeota bacterium
TCGAAGGCCCACCACAGTTTATACGGTTCGCCGCGCACCCCGAACCGGATCGGATACCGCCGCGAAGTGTCGGCGGTGTAAACGCGTCTCAGGATGTCGGTCAGTTCGGTCCGATAGATGAACGGCCGGGCGTGGAAATGACCCTCGGCGTCGACGAATCGAATTCGCGTCGGCGGGTGATCGGGGTATGCGGATTTCGATAGATTGGGATCGTATGGCCCGACGAACGAACCGAAGATCGCGCTTATATAGAGGATGAAAAGAATGATCCCGCCGGTCATCGCGGCGCGATTTCGGAGCAGTCGTCCGCCAAGCACGCGCATCGGCGAGCGGCGAGAGACCTCTGGTTTGTCGCTTGCCTCGGCCATTAATTATCGTGCGCCTTGAACGTAATTCGGGGATCGGTCACCGCCAGGAGGATATCGGCGATCGCGTTGCCCGAGACGAGCATGAACGTCGCCAGCAGGACCGAAGCGGTGACGAGGAAAAGATCTTTGTTAAAAAAGGCCTCGATCGTCGTACGGCCCAGACCCGGCAGGCTCATGACGACCTCGACGAGGAACGCCCCGGTTAACAGGTCCGAGAGGCTGTATCCGAACATCGTGATCAGCGGGTTGATGGCGTTGCGAACCGCGTGTTTGCCGAGGACGACGGGTTCGGCCAGGCCCTTGGAGCGGGCCGTGCGGACGTAATCCGAACGCAGGACATCGAGCAGGTTGCCGCGCATCTGGCGCATGTAAACCGCCGTCATGGACGAGCCGAGCACGATAGTCGGCAGGATGAGGTGATGCGCCTTGTTGATGAACTTCTCCCACATCGTGAACTCGGTCCAATGGCGCACGTCTTGGAGGCCGCCGGTCGGGAACCAGCCGGTAACTTTGGCAAAGTAGATTGCCAGCAGCGCGAGAAAAACGCTCGGGATCGAAATGCCGATGAATGAGATCGAGGAGGCGATTCGGTCAAACCAACTGTATTGATTTGCGCCCGCGACGATGCCGAGCGGGATCGAAATGGTCCACGAGAACAGCAGCGCGCAAAACGAGATGAGCAGCGTATTGGCCGTGCGCTCTTTCAAGATGCTCCAGACCGGGCGACGCTGCGCGAAGGAGTAACCGAAATCCAGGCAACCGCCTTCTTTCCACCACGGCGTCCACATCGCGTTGTTCCCCCAGACGATCCCCTTGGCCCAGATGCCATACGATTCGATCCACGAGCGGTCCAGGCCCAGGCGCTTCTCCTCGCGCTCGATATATTCCAAGGAGACCTGCGGGTCGAGCTTGAGCTTGGAGAGGTAGTTGCCCGGCGATTGGTTGATGAGAAAAAAAGTGATGAACGACGTCCCGATCAGAAGCGGGATCGCCTGCAGAAGACGACGAAACGCGAATTTGAGCACCGGGGATTACCTGTATTCGGGTTTGATGAAGAGCTCGGGCACGGCGTGCGAGATATGCGGGCGAAGGACCGAGGGCCGCATATTGCCAAACTTATTCGATGCCGCGACGTATAGCCTAGGCTGGAAGAGATGAATCACGCCCTGATGCTCGGCCCATAGAGCCTCCATCTGATCCGTAATCTGCTTCTGTTCTTCGTAAGTGAAGTACTGTGCGAGCGAAAGGTAGAGCTCATCGATCCGAGCTTCCCACGGCGTATTGGGGTACGCCTGATCGGCGTTGAACGTGTGCATGCGCGCCGAACTGAGCCAGATGTTGCGCGACATCGAAGGGTGCGGCGGCACACCGCTGGCCAGGCCCAGCAGGCAGGCCTCATAATCGTAAGTGTCGTGCAGACGAGTGATGATATCGTTGAAATCGAGAAGTTGAAGCGTGACGCCGAGGCCGACCTTGGTGAGGTCTTCTTTGAGCAGCACGCCGACTTTCTCGCGGACGTTGTTTTCCTTGTTCGTGATCAGCGTGAACCGGATGGGATTGCCGTCGGTGTCTTCGCGGATACCGTCGCCATCGCGGTCGATGAAGCCAATCGCGTCAAGCCGACCCCTCGCCTCATCGAGATCGTACTTGTATCGGGCGATATCGGGGTTGTGCCACAGCACGTTCGAGGGAACCGTGAAGCCATAAATCGGGGCGCCTTCGCCGAAGAGAATCGTCCGAACCATCGCCTCGCGATTCGTCGCGTTCGAGCACGCCTTGCGGAACTCTTCGTTCTCGAACCAGGCAAGTTTGGTCGGGTTCACGAATGGGTCGTAATTTTTCGCCAGGACATCGGCCGGCGGGGTTTCGCCCTCGCTTTGCGGCGTCCATCTTTCGCGTCCGCCGTCCTCGCCGTCGTAGGATCCGCCGCGTTTCAGGTTGAACCAGTAGTGATTGTTCGTCAGTGCGAGGCCCGGCGAGTGAACCGTGTAATCGCCGTCTTCCTGCCCGTCTTGCAGAGGGACAAGGCTTTGCGGCTGGATGGAAACATCGTAGATATCGAGGTCGCCGGCCTGAAACCTAAGCGCCATGGCCTCGAAGTCGGGGACGTTGAGCAGGATCAACTCATCGACATAAGGCAGCCGCTGACCCTTGGTGTCGTAGACATGGTAGTGCGGGTTAGGCTCGAGGACGGTCCGTTCGCCCGAACGGAATTCTTTGAGCTTGAACGGTCCGGAGACCACAAGCTCGTCTGGATCTACATCCGTTCCGAGAATCTCCGCGAAGCGGCCTTCTTCGAGCGCTTTTCCATACTTGTGACGCGGGAAAGCCTTGAGCAGGCCGAGGCTCATGAATGCGAACGAATCGACAGTCGGGATGCGGGCGACGAATGTCAGAGGATCGGGAGCGGAGAATTCAAACGGCTCGCCCTCGGTTTGGAGATACGGTCCGGTGTTCGAAGGGACGTTCGGGTCGCGGACGATCTCGGTGTAGAACAAGAAGTCGTCGGACGTCAGAGGCTGGCCGTCGCTCCATTTCAGGTTCTTGCGCACATGGAACGTCCACTCTCTCTTCTCTTCGTTGTATTCCCAGGATTCGGTGAGCCCGGGGATGTTTTGCTGTGTAATGTTGTCGAATCCGTAGAGCGCGTCGTAGAGATACGACGCGACAGCCGAAGAAGGCGCGTCGTCAGTGATTGGCTCATTGAAAGTTTTGGGATCTCCGGCGATGCCGATGACGATCGTTCCGCCGCGGACGCCCGGCTCGATGTCCGTCTTGATCATCGCGCCTTCGGGAACGCCCGGCGGCAGGGCTGCGGGTTCATCGCCGGTGGCCTGGGGCGAATCCTCATTCGGCAAAATAAGGGCCTGTTCGCCCGGGGCGTCGGTGGCGGGAGCAGATATATCTTCTTCAGCGGATTTCGAACAGGCGACGCCCAGAACGAGGCTTGAAATAAGCAGCAGGGCGGAGTTTCTTATCGAGGCGAGTCGTGGGCTCATCTGTAATTGCCTTTAAGTATTCGTTTGTCGGCGGGCCGAAAGCACGCCAAAGTCAACCCGCAATGGTACCCGTAAAAATTGAGGACAGTCACCTATATTCGCTTCGGCCGCGATCGGGGCGCGTGCGTGGCGTGAGAATTGGTGACCTTCCCTGATTTTTCTGATATTCCCGGGCGCCGAGTTACTCAATATACCCAAGAGCCTTTAGATCGCCGAGAATCTCGGGATCGATTTCATCCAGTTGCACTTTGGACTGCTCGATCGTGCCCGCCAGCGCTTCATTGAGTTCTCTCTGCGCGTCGAGCATGCGAAGCAGACTTCCGGCAAGAATCGGGTGCGAGGAGAACACGTCGTCTTGCTCGTAGAAGTCCACCTCAGTGTTGTAGAGCTCTCTCATTCCGTCACTGCGCTGGATCAGTTTCCAGGAGCCCAGGCGAATCGAATCGTGTCGCATCGTCTCGCTCAACATCCAGCTTGCGAACAAGGGACGCTTGGGTCGCATCGTGGATTTGGCGGGAATCATCAGTGGAAGTATACTTTGGCCCTGTGCCGAGCCGGGAGGATCGATGTCCAGCAGCCCGAGGAGCGTCGGCACGAGATCGACCAACTGCACGTTCTCGTTGATGTGGAGTCCCTGGGGCAACAAATCCGGCATCGAGATGATGAACGGGACGCGGAGCAGTTCATCGTAAACCCCGCGCTCGTGGACGAAGGCTCCGTGTTCCATGAAGCTTTCTCCGTGATCGGAGACGAAAACGATGAGCGTGTTTGAATCCAGGCCTTCGATCTCGATGCGGTCGAGCAGACGTCCCAGATAGGCGTCCATAAAGGAGATCTCACCTCGATACTGCGCGTCTATGTAATCGAGGTCGCCCGATGCGAGTTGTGTTTCGCCGCGCTCGACTCGCGCCGCGAGATTCTTTAACGCACGATCCTCCGTATCGATTTTTCGATTCGCGCCTTGGATATACATTGAATCGTACGGAGGTAGCGGTTCATAAGGCGCGTGCGGATCGAGTTCGTGCAGGTATATGAAAAAGGGCTGCTCCGAATCCCTGCCGACAAATTGGGCGACGTATTCGTTCCAGACGTAATCAGCCTGGGATTCAGGCGTTGGATTGCGACGGCGATGTGGCTTTTTCTTTACCCGAAATAATTCGTGGAATTCGTCGACGCCGCGGTCGAAACCGAAATCGGCCCCGGCGTTCGGATTGTTCACAATGCCGAGTGTGCGATAGCCGTTGTCTCGGAGAATCTGGGGCAGATAGGGAATTCCCCGAGGCAGTGAGTATTCATTCAGATAGACTCTATGGGCCGGCGGATACATCGACGTGAGCATCGAAACGACTGAAGGCCGAGTCCAGCCCGAGTTCGAAAACGCCGCGTCGAACGTCACGCCACGCGAGGCGAGGCGCAGCATTGACGGCGTCTTGACGTTCGTCGCGCCGTAGGGTTCGGTGTGATCGGCGCGCAAAGTATCGAACAGGATGATGAAGATATTGGGACGGCGTTCAGGTTTGTCGACGGGCGACGCTGCTGTACCTGTCAAATCGGTTCTCGTGTCGCCGTGGCCGATCTGACCGGTCGGCCCTGTCCCCTCATTCCCGGCGTCCGTTGTGCTCGTGATCCACACGTTGCGCCACATAATCCGCAGCTCTGGGCCCGATTTGGCCCCTTCGATGCCAGGGGGCGCAGATGCGAAGCTCAAGCTCAACGCCACGCTCTTGTCCGCAAAGTCCGATAAGTCCGCGTTAAACGCAACGGACTGGCCTGCGGCCTCCTCGTACAGCTCAGTGAGGCTCCATTCCTGTATGACGTGCTCCAACCCGCCATCTTCGGCGATGGTAATCCGAACTGGGGCATTTTTTCCGGGGGCGGCGTCATCAAGCGGCCCGGTAAACCTGACTGATCCGGCTAGTCGAGCTTCCTCGGGGGAACGAAGGAAATACGTCAAGACGCTGCCTTGGGTCTGGAACAGCATGCTGTAGTTCTCTTTGGGGTCTCTGGAGGCCCAGGCAGCACTGTCCTTAAGGTCCGGCTCGGTGGGATAATTGAATGATCCGGCCGAATCGAAAACAATCTCGTCCACGCGCACGGCGATAAACTTCTGCTTTGCGCCCGGTCTGGCCCGAAACGGAACCGAGTGGAGGGCGCGAAGTTCCAGGCGATTCGGCCCGACGCGCTGGACCTCGGCCCGAATATCGAAGCGCAGCGTCTGCGCCCCCTTCTCCAGATTAAACGAGCCAATTTCCTGGCCGTTCCAACTCACGGTTAGATTCTGGTCGAATTGCATCTCGGCAGGAAGGTTCTCAAAGGGCGGCGCGAATAGGCTCATCGAAACTTGCAGGTCGGCCCGCTCCACGATGGGCACATCAACGCCCGCCGGATGTTTGCCTATCCAGGCGCCTTTGACCACCGGATCCCAGCCCCCCGCCAGATACCGTGCGTGGAGATCGAGGCCCCGGAGATCGAGTCTGCGCATCGGCCTCTCAACCTCGGCAAAGCGAAAATTACGGGCGAGATCGAAAACAACGGGCTCAGCTCCGCCGCTCGATATAGCCAGGGCTATCAGCGCACAAAGCATCGGGACGCAACGCCCGGGGCTTCCCTGGTTCGATAGATGCTGTTGGGGAGCAGGGGTCATACGATGATGGATCCCGGTGAGCCGTTACTGGCGCTTCTTTTTGCTTCTACCTTCGCGCCCTTTGGCTTAGGGTCGGCATTCCGTTAGGCTAAGTTTTACACGAACGGGGCCCCCCCCTTGAATCCCGAATCCATCGCGCTTGGCATGATCGTCGGCTATCTGGTGCTGACCGCCGCGCTGGGCAGCGCACTGGCGCGCCGCACGAAATCGGCCAAACAATGGGCCGTCGCCGGCGGCGGCATG
>JAJFLK010000345.1 GCA_021772735.1 Candidatus Sumerlaeota bacterium
CGAGGCCTTCTGCTATATGCCAATTATGGCAATAGTCTCGAAGATTCGCTTGGCCATAGCATAAGCAACTTGATATCAGTCGTTTGTGGAACATGGCTGTATGGCATAGATCATCCTACATTTCAATTGAATCAGTTATTCTCATGGCTGGCGCCTCTCGCCGAGCCAGACGTTTTGAGTAGAATAATTTTTCGGTACTGCACAAACGTGAGGCAATACAGAGTCTGGCACGAAAACGAATATGGCGAGAGTCTGAACAGGTATGAGTTCAAGTATCTTCGCGCTTGCCCGATCATAAAGATGGACCCTTCGACATTCTGCGTGCCTGTCGGAATAGAGATGATAAAGGCAGGGATCGTCAACATTCACCATTTATTGTTGAACTCCTATCGGACCAAATCCGAGCGCGACGAATTCTTAAGGGATCTTGGGGTAAGATTCGAAAAATATGTCACGGATCTCTTTGCGTGGTCCGAATTAGGACCGAATTCGTGCGGAACTATTCCGGGCATAGAAGGTGTCAAGAGTCAGAAGAGAGCCGAGTTTTACGTGGAGATTGGTGATGTGTCTATCGTGGTAGAGTGCAAAAAATTCTCTTTTCGGAGAGATACGCTTGCCGGTGCGCGCAAGGGCGAGATGGACTCAGAAGTTAAAAAGGTGCTGAGTAAGGCAGTATCACAGCTAGAGAATTCTATGGAGAAGCTCGGCAGGAGGGAAATGTTCGGCCTAATCGTGGCATTGGACTATATTCCATTAGCGAACTCCTCCTGCTTCCCGATCTATCTGCCCAAGAATGTCGTGTTGGTCTCAGTGGCGGAATTGGAAAGACTCCTGTCTTTTCAGCACACGGAGATCGTGAATATTTTGAGAGAATTCTGTGAATGTGAGCGGTCCATGAAGGGCGATTTTGATGTGATCTTGCCACGCACGGAGGAGACTCGCGTTCACCCCTATCTCGGACGTGTATACTCGGAGTTTGTGAAGAGTTCCTTCCCAAGTGGCTGAAACGCGAAGTTCGTATAAGATTTTCTCACAAACCTCTTCCTCCGCCCACCAGTCTCCTCATCATCTTAGGCGAAGAAGCCATGTCGTGATCCGCGCGACCTTCGAGCCTCTTCGGCTTTCCCCCCTTTGAGATGAGAGGAGATCGATCATGATCCGGACGGTGACACCTGTACTTCTGGGCACAAGCGTGGCCCTGTGTCTGATCCTTGGCGCGGCGAGCGCCCAGACCGGAATTGAAAGAGGCAATGGGCTGACACACCAGCCTGCAAACGAGATCCGCCCGGCGATGACCGCCGAGGCCTGGACTGTGACCTCCGCCGACACGGTGTTCGAGGAATACCTCGGCCGCCCGTCCCTGCGTCTGCGCACGGGTCAGGCGCACGTCAACGACGTCGAGTTCGAGAACGGCACGATCGAGTTCGACTTTGCCGCGCCCGATCAGCGCTCTTTCATGGGCGTCATTTTTCACGTCGAAGACACCGGCAACCTCGAAGAGGTCTACTTCCGGCCGCACAAATCAGGCCTGTGGGATTCGACTCAATATCAATCGTTCATGAATGAATCCTCGACGTGGCAGCTCTATCAGGGCGAGGGATTCAATGCCGCGACGCCGATTCCACACGACGAATGGATCCACGTTCGGCTGGTCGTCGAGGGCGCCCGGCTCGAAGTTTACGCCGGCGATGCAGAGGAACCCATCCTCGTCCAGAATGATCTCAAACGCGGTCCGGGCGGGGGAGGCGTCGGGTTCAATAGTTTTTTCCCGACCAAAGACGCAAACCCGGATGTATACGTCGGCAATTTCTCGAACCTCGTCATCCGGCCCGACGACGCGTCGTACGAATTCCCCGCGCCGCAGCCGCCTGCGGCCGAGACCGGATATATTGCTCATTGGTCAACTTCGGAACCCTTCGAGACTCCCGAGGGCGGGCTTCTCGCCGCGCCGAGCGAGGCCGAACTGGACGCCCTGGCATGGAAAACGATCGATGCCGAGCCGAGCGGGCTCATCAATCTTAATCGCCATTACCCGGTCGCCGGCGCAAAGGGATCGCTGACGAGCGGGGGCACGACGAGTCTGTGGGCGCGCGTCACGTTGCACGCGCATCACGCGCAGACGCGCCGGCTTCACTTCGGTTATAGCGATAAGCTAACCGTCTTGCTCAACGGCCGGCCGATTTTCGCCGGGGATAACAGCTTCCGGACGCGCGACCAATCGCATCTGGGCGGCGTGCAAGACAGGGCCGATTCGGTCTTCCTCGATCTGGCCGAGGGCGATAACGAACTCCTGCTCGGCGTATCGGACGCGCGGATGGGCTGGGGTTTTATCGCCCGGCTCGACGCAATTGATGGGATCGAAGCTCGAATGGATTAAGCGAGTTGACATGCGAGCGATAAGATCGGCGTTGCCCCCTACGGCCGTTTGGGCACCGGGTCGCAGCGGATCAGCAATGATTTCGTGATGGCTTCTTCGCGCAGGTGTTGGACTTTCGCGTATTCGGGATCGCTGACGAACTGCTGGAAGACCTCGAAGCTGGGCCATTCGACGATGAAAATAAGATCGGCATCGAACTCGCCGATCAGAGCGGCCGTCGGCGCGTAGGCCCGGTCGCCCTGGCCGCCGTGTTTGGCGACGATGGGGCCGGCGGCGATCAGATATTCCTGGTATTTCTCCGCGCCGCCCTCGGGCTTGAACCACAGCGCGTTGAACATGCAAAACTTTGCCCCGTTCGTTTCAGTCATTGTCCGTTCCCCTTGAATTCTGTTTACCTTGGCACCGCGCCGACTTCTCGGTCCGCAGCCGCATGCGTCGCGACCTGCCTCGCGATTAGTGAGAGCCGCCAACCCTAGCGGAGATATCCGAGCGCTTCCAGTCGTTTTCTTGTTGCTTCGTCCATCTCCGGAACAGCCGCCTTGAACCGCGGCGTGATCTCCGCGTCGATGCGTTCGAGCTCGGCGAGCATGGATTGAACTCGCACGGTTTCGGTCGTCGCCCGATCGATCATCTCCGTGCGGTCCTCCGCAAGATAATAGAGCCGGACCGAGAGGATTTCGTGGGGATCGACGACGATGTTGTCGCTCTCGCCCTCGGCTTCGGAATCGCCGCCGCTATCCGTCTCGCCATCGGTCTCTGACGCGATCTCTTGTTCAGGCGCTTCGGTATGATCATCGCCGTTGTCATCCACGTCTAAGGCCCGACTTGCCCGGATCAGTTTCCAGCCGTCGGCGTAGATGGCAT
>JAJFLK010000346.1 GCA_021772735.1 Candidatus Sumerlaeota bacterium
GGTCATCATCACGATCGGGAGCTGGGGACGCATCTCTTTGGCCTTGTGCGTCAGTTCCAGGCCGGTCATCCCGCCCATCCGAAAATCGGTCATGAGCAGATCGACCTGCTGTGCCGTGCGAAGGAAATCGAGCGCTTCTTCGCCGCTCTCAAATGCTTCGGATTTCCAGCCGGCCCGGGCCAGCACTTCGGTCAGCGCGACGCGCATGCCGGGCTCGTCGTCCGCGATGACGATAAGTCCCTTGGTTTTGTCACTCTGCTTGCTCATGTTCACTCCCGATCAAAAGCCCGCGAAGGGCTCAGAATCCTTCCGGCTCAAAAGTCATACGAAACATCGATCCGCGGCCGACCGTCGATTCAACTTCGATCTGCGCGCCATGCGCGCAAAGAATCCTATGGACCACGGCCAGGCCGATCCCCGAGCCCTTTTCCTTCGTCGTGTGAAAGGGATCGAATATTTGATCGATCTGATCGGCGGGGATTCCGACGCCGGTGTCTTCAATCTCGACTTTCCATCGTCCTGCATCGAGCCGATCCATCCGGACCCAAATCCGCCCGCCCTCGTCGACGGCTTGCAGGGAGTTGAGAAGAATGTTGAGAAACACCTGTCGCAATTGCTCCCCGTCGCCCGCGATCGAGGCTTCTTCGGATTCAGCCTCATCAACAGGTTCTTCAAAGTTCCTGTCGATTCGGACGCCCTTTTGATCCCGAGGATGCTCGATGAACATCAGGGCCTCGGCCAGGACCTCTTTCAAATTCACACGGCACATCGACATCCGGCGAGGGCGCGCGAACTCGAGTGTATTGCTGACGACGTGCTCGAGCGCGCCAACGCCGGAGACCAGATGATTCGCCAGTGCGGCGAGCGACGGCTGATCTTTGAGTTCGTGCGCGAGCGACGTGGCAAAGAGCGATATCGATCCAAGCGGATTGCGAATCTCATGCGCGAGGTTCGTCGCCAGCTCGCCCATGCCTGCGAGGCGGCTCTGCACGACGGAACGCCGCTCCAGACGGCGCAGCTCGGAGACGTCTTCGGCGAGGATGAGTCCGACAAGGTGCTCGTCATATGGGCTCGAAGCGCGTACGGCGATCAATTTCACATGCCGATGCTCGTGACCGTTGGCTTCCTGGACCCATTCGATCGTCGAACTCTGGGCCGCGCCGGATCGCAAGGCATAGATCAGCAGATCGCTCTCATCGATCTCGGGCAGCACGGCTTCGATTCGGCGGCCGGCAATTAGCTGCACGGATGCGCCAAATATTTCGCATGCTGCGGGATTCGCGGCGACGACGATCCCATCGCAACCAATCGCCAGCACTCCGCAGGTCATGCTCTGCAGCGTCGAGAAAAGCATCGCCTGCATCCGCTCTTTTTCGACAATGCGATTTTCGAGTTCATGGTTCTTCTGTTCAAGGTCGCCGCTCAGACGGTTAACCTCGCCGCCCAGGAGGCGGTAATAATCCTCGACCTTTCGCGAGGCATCCGCGAACGCATCGATCGCGGATTGCATATCCGAAAGAGGGGGAACTTCAGCCGGGCTCGGTCCTGGGCGCGAGCCGCATGACTGGGCCTCAAGTGCGGAGGTGATCTTCGTGGCGGCGGTTGTGCTCATCCCTGGCTTGTCTCCATTGGGTTTAAGATCTTGCTTCGCTTCGCGCGAGCCCGGTTCAAGTGCTGCTCTCAACGTCTTCGGCCCGCAACGTCGCGGTCATCGCGCGCAACGCTTCGGTCGAGGCCTTGCGCCAGACTTCGGGGACTTCAGCGTCCTGGATCGCGGATTCGTATGCGGTGCGCGCGGCGTCGGATTGGCCCATCTGGCGCCGGCTTTCGCCGAGCATATAATTCCCCAGCCCGCGCTCTTCGGGCGTCAGCCCAGCCTGGGCAAGATAGTTTTCCAGCGTCATGGCGCTGCGTTTGTAATCATCCTGCTCGGCGAACGCGCGAGCCAGCGTCATCCGAATGCGCTTGGAAATGCTTGTCGACCACGGTGGATCCTCGGCTCTATCTGAATATTCAGCCTCAAATATCAGAGCACGGCGCATAATCTCCTGTGCCTGATGGGGCAGCCCCTCGCCCAGATACAGGTCGCCGGCTTTGAGCCAGGCGTTTCCGCGCTCTCGGGCGTCGAGTTCGACATCGCGGGCGATGCGCTCCTGGGCTTGCGCGGCCAGCAAGGTCTTGCCTGACGATTCGTAAATCTCGGCCAGCGCCTGAGCCGCGCGAGCCCCCAGGTTGGTCAGCGACTTGGTCCGCGCCAGAACCTCAAGCTCTTCGATCGCCTCATCGCCACGCCCCATGCGGTTCAAAAGCTTCGCTTTCCAGACGAATAGGATGTCCCGCGTCGGGATGCCCGAGCCTTCTTCGAGTTCGAGCAGGTTTTCAAACAGGACGAGCGCCTCGGAATTGAGACCGATCTCGGCCATCGCTCTGGCGATGTATCCTCGACACGCATTCAAGGACTCGCCCTCTTCGAGGTACGCGCCGAAAGACTTCCATGCTGCCAGCACATCGTGCCAATCCCCGGCGCCAAACGATCGACGCATGTAGGGCTCAAGGATTTGATTGATCGCGTAGGTGAGCGGCTCGCTGGACGACGCGGCAAGGATACTTTGCTGCTGGGCCTTGCGTAGCTGCCGCATTGCAGACTCGATCTCGCCGTGGCTCAGGTGATAAAGCGCGAAGCTGGCCGAGCCCGTGGTGATTTCCAGCGAATACCGATCGCGAAGCGCTTGCTTGGCCTCTTCGAGGTTGTATTCCGCATCGGTATCGCTCGGTTCAACCAGTCCCAGAATTCGCGAGTACCAGTGAAAGGCTTCTTCGTCGAGCTTTTCGGAACGTTCGGAATCGCCCGTCTTCAGCGCCTCGCGGCTCATCCGGCGCAGCAGGTCGGCGTAAGCCAGATACATCCCCGGCTGCTCCCAAGCCAGATCCTCGAACGTGTAGGCCGCGTATCGATACGCCTGGCGAGCGGTTTCATGCTCGCCGATCTTGTCGGCCACGGACCCATAAAGCTCCGCGTCCTCGGGACTCATCTGCCACCACTGAAAATCCGTAAGCGCGCCAAGTGAGGTGTCCTTCAGGGCGGGATCGTTCAGAATCTCCCAAGCCTTCGCATAGTCCATTTCGCCCAGGGAGTGCCGGGCTTGGAAGGCGGCGAGATCGAGCCGGATATCGAGATCGATATTTTCACTCATTAACGAATTCGCGAGCTCAAGGGCTTCCTCGGTGCGGCTGATCGCGTCGAGAACCTTGACCCTCTGGGCCGTCAGGCGAATCCTC
>JAJFLK010000347.1 GCA_021772735.1 Candidatus Sumerlaeota bacterium
CTCTGATGGGGCTGACTCCTTATGTATCCATGCGTCCGCCCGAATCCCTCCAGAATCGAGGCCAACTTTCGCCGGGCGCGGGCAAGCCGCGATCGCACCGTCCCGAGCGGGACATCGGTCACGTCGCTTATTTCCTGATAAGACATATCTTCAATCTCTCGCAGCATCAGCGTCTGACGCAGATCTTCATCCAGAGTCTCAAGCGCGGCCTCGACTTCGTCCGAGAGGGCCGACTTGAGCAGCTCGTCCCGGGGGTTTCCCTCCGCACAGAACGCTGGGTGCCCGGCCGGTCCGCGAGCCACAAGGCCATCCATCGAGACAATTGACGGTCCTCGCGTGCGGGCCCTCCAATCGTCGACGAACTGGTTGTGCAGAATCCGAAACAGCAGCGGTCGGACGCTTTGGGGTGAATCGAACATATCCCGACGTCCCAGCGCCTTGGCAAACGTGGACTGCACCAGATCATCAGCCACCTCGGGGCGGCGCGAGAGACGCAACGCATAACCGTAGAGTGCGTCAAGGCACTCCAAGGCGAGGACTTCAAACTCTTCGTCTCGAAGCGTCATCGGCTCGGGCTGCGCCTGGCTTTCTTCGGAGCCCCTCTCTTGGCGGCCCTCTGGTAATGGACTACGCTTGAGCATGGTCAAAAGTTCCCGGTCTCGATCTTTTTCCGCATTCGGACCAAACAATAATTTCGAACAACGCCTTGACACCCGTGGGCCGGGGCGGGATATTGCTCGTCTGAGTGGACGCACGTCCCCTCGACCTCGACCCGTTGTTGCTGTCCGCTGTTACCCGTAGCCCGTACCACCCGCAGGAGGTTCCCGTCATGAGGTCCGTTCGGTTCATTTCTATTTATTCTCTCACAGTGTTTGCTTTGGTTGCCACCGTTTGCCTTGCCGGCTGCGGGAACAAGCTCGAAGGCGACCCGTTGTTCCAGGAGACCTTCAAGCTCGTCAAGGAGCTCAATGAAGACTCCAAGGTCATGACGCGCCGCGTGGACGACGTCTCAATGGCGGTCACCAGTCTGCGCACTCGCGTCGAATCAGTCCAGAGAATGCCCACCGGCTCGGCCGAAAGCCTGCAAAGGGTCGAGACCCGCGTCGCCGCTCTTAAAAAAACGCTAATCGCATCAACGCGCCAGGTCGCGCTGCTCCAGACCCAGCTCGAAAGGCAGACCAAAGCCGCGCGAGCGGGGCAAGCCGAAGACTCTTCGGTTCGTTCGACTTTATCGGAATCGACAGAGAATTCTTCGAGTCGTCGGGCGGTCGTCAAGCGCATTGACGCCCCCAATCCAAAGCCCGCCGCCCCAAGAGGGAAGTATCACCTCGTCGCCGAAGGAGAATCCATCGAGGAGATCGCCCGGCGCACCTCGGTCGAGCCAAGAGTGATCTACGCCGCGAATCGAATCCCCGAAGGTCGGGTGATCTACGCGGGCCAACGGATTTTCGTTCCGGCCAGATAACGGCGCGCGAGTTTGCTCGCGGCATTGGTCCCGGCATCGAGCCAACGGTCGGGATCGTGGGGTGCCTGTGCCCTGAGTCATTCTACCGGATGAGGTGCGATGAACCTGATAGTGGTTAAATTCGCCACGAAGCTGGGCGGCGCCGCGTGATGGGCCGTCTCTGTATGCCAGCCCACGGGAACCCGCGAAGTCCGCTCCAAACGATTCACATCACTGGCGTTAGAGCCTCTTTCGGGCTCGTAGCCCCGCCCGGGCGATGACGCCCATTCTCTCTCGTGCACTGGCGTCCTTCTTGCCTTTACCGTTCCCGAAGGGACAGGAACATCTCCCCGGCCTCGATGTCGAAGTAGAGAGGGAATCAGCATCCGGAGGCAACGGATGCCGGCCGAGGAGTGAATTGGAGTTAAACATGGAAGCCTTACTTGGATTATGTGTCGGAGTCAGCCTTGCTGCGGCATGCGGGTTCAGGATCTTCGTGCCGCTGCTCGTGATGAGTCTCTCCGCGATGACCGGACATCTGGAACTGGCCGAGGGCTTCGGCTGGATCGGCTCGCCGGTGGCGGTCTTTGCGTTCGGTACGGCGACGCTGGCCGAGATATTGGCCTACTATATTCCCGCCGTGGACAACGCGCTCGACACGGCGGCGACGCCGATCGCAATCATAGCAGGCACGGTCGTCACAGCGGCGGCTGTGGGCGATATGAGCCCATTCCTGCGCTGGTCGCTCGCCGCAGTGGCCGGAGGCGGCGCGGCAGCCACGGTCCAGGGCCTGACGACCCTGACGCGTCTGGCCTCGACGACAACGACGGCGGGCCTGGGCAATCCGATCGTTTCCACGGCCGAGGCCGGCGCGGCAACGATGCTCGCGACCTTTGGCATCTGGCTGCCGATCCTCGCGGCGATGATCGTCGTGATGCTAGTCTTCGTGACGCTGCGCAAGGCTTATGGGTATTTCAAAAACAGGCGGTCTGGTATTGAAACCGAAGGCGCCCCGGGCCTGGACGTCGAGAATCACCTTTATGAACCAACCAACCCCGCACACGAGGCCGTAATCAAATGATGGACGTCATTCGAATTCTTCTCTCGCTTATCATTCCCCCGGTAGGCGTCTTTCTCCAGGTCGGCATCGGCCTGCATTTCTGGATCAATATCCTGCTCACCCTCTTGGGTTACTTCCCGGGGCTTATCCACGCGATCTGGGTCATCGTGACCAAAGATTAGACCCACTCCCGAAATTTTGACTCTGATCACAATCGGACCATAGCCGTGCCGTGCGGATTGCTGTATTGTCTTGCGCTGCTTCGATAGAGAAGCTTTCGCAACTCCCAGCAGGATTTCGCGCGTCATGAGCAATCAACCCGAGACGTCAACCCCGGACGAAACAAACGGGGTCACACCGGCCGCACCAACCGACCGCGCGCGCATCCGCAGACTGCCGGATCGCGGTCGATACGACCGCGCGACGCTCGACGCGATTTTGGATGAGGCACTGGTCTGCCACATGGGTTTCGCCGTGGATGGAACGCCGTTTGTCATCCCGACCGCACACTGGCGCGTGGGCGACCGGCTTTACGTCCACGGATCGCCCGCAAGCCGGGCGCTGCGCTCGCTCGGCGCAGGCGCAGAAGTTTGCGTGACAATCACGCTGGTGGACGGTCTCGTCATGGCCCGCTCCGCATTTCACCATTCGATTAACTACCGCTCGGCTGTCATCTATGGCCGAGCGACGCCGGTCGTCGAGACCGAAGGCAAACGCGCCGCGCTGCACCGATTCGTCGAGCACATCGCGCCGGGCCGCGCGGCAAGCAGCCGCCCTCCGACCGACGACGAGCTGCGGCAGACGGCCGTGCTTTGGATTCCGATCACCGAGTTCTCGTGCAAGGTCCGCACCGGCGGCCCCATCGATGATGAAGAGGATTATGCGCTGCCGCACTGGGCGGGCGTGATTCCGGTCGCGGTGACCGCCTCCGCGCCGATCGACGACGAACGCCTCACGCCAGGGATCGAACGGCCCGACTATGCGCGCGAGTATCACAGGCCAACCGGCGGCGAGTAATCGGCGCGGAGAGACCCGCCCCGCCCCCCGGCCAATACTGAGCTCTACTCGATCTTAAATTCTGAAAGTTCGACCGGCACGGCGTCATTCAGGCTCAGCGGCAGAACGCTGTTGATGATCGTCGATTGAAACTGGGTCGTGAATCCTGCGATGTCGGCTTCCTGCTGCGCGCCGCTTGAGCCGGCGAGGTCGAAGATGTCCGGGTCGCTCGGTTCGACGATTCCGCCGCCGGGAGACCACTGCGCGTTGCCGATCTCGACCTCACGCAGAGAGCCGAAAGTTTCAAGCCCCGTATAAACGAACAGATTGAAAGGCTGCCCGGTCAGCGCGCCGGCGAGCCCGAGATCGCTGCGAGGCACGGCGATCTCCACGACGCCGGTCGATTGAGAGAAAGCTGAGGTCGGTGTCGAGACGACGCCCCCCGCTGAATCAACAAGCGTCGCCCCGCGCGGCCCGGTGAAGACGAGCTGATACTCCATATCCGCATCGTCGCGGATCAACAGCTCGGCCACCCCGGGGGCACTGGAATTCTGATCGAACCCAATCGATTGGGCTCCCGAGCCGCTTGAAGTTCCAAGGTCGATCCCGACCCCGAAGTAGACGGTAAAGAAACCCGCGCCGGAATTG
>JAJFLK010000348.1 GCA_021772735.1 Candidatus Sumerlaeota bacterium
TGAAATTTCGGATTCCGATATGAAGGCCATGATTGGAGGCAAGGGTCTTCTGACCGGCCGGCCTGTCGAGGCAATTGATTTGAGGATCGTCCGAAACGATTGGGGCCGGCCCATCGGTCCATTTTCGCCCGAGGCATTTGAGCGTGAATGCCTGGGAGTGGATGAGGCCGGCGAGATCGTCGTTCATGGCGATCACGTTCTCAAAGGGTATCTCGATGGTAAGGGCGACGAGGAAACAAAATTCAAAATCGACGCGAAGATCTGGCACAGGACCGGCGACGCCGGATATCTCGATTCGAGCGGGCGTCTGTGGCTGCTCGGACGATGCGCGGCGATCGTCATCGATGAACGCGGAACGATTTATCCGTTCGCGGTCGAGAGCGCCGTTCATCTGCAACCCGGGGTGCGACGCGCCGCGTTTGTAATGCACAGGGGGAAGCGGACGCTGATCGTCGAGCCTGCCCATGCCGAAGCCGAGATCGACGAGCAGGCTCTGCGAGAAGCTCTGCACTGGACCGAGATCGATAGCGTCATCAAAATTTCCCGGATTCCGCTCGATAAACGTCACAACGCCAAGGTTGATTATCCCGCACTCGAAAAGCTCCTGGCCAAGATAGTTTAACCGGCGATGCGGCGAAATGTGGCGAACCCTGAGTCACGCAATCTTCATCGCCGCCGATGCCGGAGCACGTAACTCATGAACTTGCTGATCTTTGTCTGGCGTTTGAGATTCACAATCTTGTTTCCCAAAGATAGCCCATCAAGGGGCGTCGCCTTCAAGCCAGGCTTCGATATGTCTACGGTTGATCGATCTGGCGAAGATTCCGTGGTATCGGGGCGTTCGCATTTCGCGGCCGATCACGAGCAACGTCGCAACCGACTGCAAGGCAAGAACGCGAAACCACGTAAACTCACCGGAGAAATTCCAGGCCGAAAAATTGGCGATAAAGAGTGCGCTCCACAAAAACTCCGCATTGCGATGGATTCGGAAAATATTGCAGAACAGGAAGAAGTGGCCGAGCGCGACGGGAAAGAGGATCGCCAACGATCCTATGCGCGCCCATGCAAACCATGTGGCCCATCCGCAAAACACGATTACTGCGCCGTCGCTCGCCGAGAACCGGAATCCGCATGTCCGACAGACAGGCTTGTGTTCAGCTTTCTCATTCATCGCGGTTCAATCCTTGCTCTCGGATTCGTCGCCGACGGTTCGACTCGCGAAATAGAGCCCGGTATACACCTTGAGATCGATGAATGTTCCGCCGGCTTCTCTATGCTTCAGCCAGGCTTCGGCATCTCTCAGGGCGACCTTGTGGACCGTGATGTTCTCCGCTTCGTCCCCGCCTCCCTCGCCGACCCGCACCAGGCCCACAGCACGGTATAGGATGACAGATTCGTCGGACAGACCGGGCGAGGTCGGTCCGCATGCGATTCGCTCCATGCTTCGGGCCGCATAGCCGGTCTCTTCAACCAGTTCCCGCATCGCGGCCTCGGCCGGATCTTCGTTCTCTTCTCCCGCAATATCGCCGACGAGCCCGGCAGGCAGCTCAATGACCGTCCCGCCGAGCGGGGGCCGGAGCTGCTCGACCAGAATGATTTCGTCGGCCTCGTTGACGGCCAGGATCATGATCACCCCCGTCGAACGTTTGCGTGCGGCGTATTCCCAGCCGTTCCGGCTCACGAATTGCAGGTGCTCGCCTTCATAGATGACGGTCGGCAGTTGGGCTTGCGGAACGCCACCTCGCGGATCCGAGCTCGTTTGTTCGCTCATGCTATTCCTCTCGTCTGGTTGTTCGCGATTGAGGTTACGCCCCGGGTCGGGCAGCCGGCGATTAGTCTCGTAACCGCGATAGGCGACCTTCGTTTTATTGTAACCGATAGGCTCGGCGGGCGGCAGGAGCTGAGCGAAAATCTCAAGCCGATTCAGCTCTTCATTCGTGCGAGATTTTCCTTATCCTTCTTGCGATCATAGATCATCGCTTCGGGCATCGCCTTGATCTTCTTGCGCCCGCCGATCGGCGAGAGATTGAACAGGTACGTGAGACGGGTGAATGGAAGCGACCGATGAATACGTTGTCGAACCTGGTGCGCAATGTCTGGGGAGGTGGCCGAGAATGTGCTCTCGGCTTCGGGAAGAAAAGGGCCTGAGGCTTTGCCTTCGATATCGTCCCGGGGTCGCAGGGTTGATCGATCGCACCACCACTAAGATCGGCTTCGCGAATCGGCCTTGTCGCAACGAATCCGAAAACCGCTTGCAAAGTGGGCGGACGGGGCCGAAGATCGTGGCCATCGTCGCAGAAGATACATGCACTTGAGCGGCGGAGCCGTCGGCGCCTCGCCCGTAAGTGAGCCGTCGGGATTGCGGCCCGGCTGTGAATTAAATCAAGGACTGCAAGCGCTTGGGAGATGCCGCCGATGGAGCTGAAAGAGGGTCAGACACTCGGGTCTCACTACGAGGTCATCGCGACCCTGGGCGAAGGCGGGATGGGCGAGGTCTATCGCGCGAGGGATTTGAAGTTGGACCGCGAGGTCGCGATCAAGATCCTGCCGCGAAGGCTTGCGGATAAAAAACAATCACGCGAGCGATTCGAACGCGAGGCCAAGGCGCTCGCGGGGCTGAATCATTCGAACATACTGGCGATCTACGATTTCGGCGATGAGGCCGAGGTTTCGTTTGCCGTCACCGAATTGCTGGAAGGCAAGACGATTCGCGACGTCATTCGCGAGCGCGCGCCGTTGCCCGTCCACGAGCTGCTCGATATCGCGACCCAGGCCGCGCGCGGCCTGGCCGTGGCCCACGGCCAGCACATCGTCCACCGAGACATCAAGCCGGAGAACCTCTTCCTGACAGAGAGAGGTGAAGTGAAGGTCCTTGATTTCGGGCTGGCTCGATCCGAGCCCGAGGGTACCTTTCAGACCCTGGCAAACGAGGACGGCGGGGGGACGGTGCCGCTGATGACGACGCCCGGAACGATCCTGGGCACGATTGGATACATGGCTCCCGAACAAGCCAGGGGCGAGACGGCGACGGCGAAGAGCGACGTATTCTCGCTTGGGTGCGTTCTCTATGAACTGGCGACAGGTAAACAGCCGTTCGCGCGTAAGAGCGCGGCCGAGACGCTGGCGGCTGTGATCAATGAAACGCCGGCGCCTCTAAAGGACATGGCCGGCGATGCGCCGGTGGACTTGATCTCAATTATCGAAAAATCGCTGGCTAAAGAGCCTGAAGGACGCTACTCGACGGCGGCCGAACTCGAAGCTGACCTGACGGCGATGCTCGATGCAATGACCGCCGGCGAACAGGGGAGCGCGAAGTTGGGCATTGCCGGCCTGGCCGCGGCGGCGGCCGTTTTAGCCATCGGCGTGGCGATCGCAATTCCGTATGTCCGCAAACAGCGCGCGATCACCGAAGCTCGTCAGGTCACCGTGCCGCGAGTCGTCGAGCTCATCGACGCCGGGGAATATGTCGCGGCCTTTGACCTGGGAATGGATGCCAAAGAGACGATCCCGGACGATCCGATTCTGGACGATGTGCTGATGCAGATCACGAATGACATCTCCGTCCACACGGTTCCGGCTGGGGCGTCTGTGGCATTCAAGCCCTACGGTGATGTGGACGGGCCGTGGCGCGAGCTCGGCGAGACGCCGATCGATGATGTCCGACTGCCCGAAGGGATCTTCCGTTGGAGAATCGAGAAGGACGGATATGAGCCACTCGAGCTCGGGCGAGCCATTAAGCAGTCGTATGTTTCCAAATTCTTTGAAGATTCGGGCGCCGAGCGGCCCAGCGACGGGACGGATTATTGGAACTACAATTTGACCGAGGCGGGCGGGCTGCCTGAGGGCATGGTCTTCGCAGAGGGCGGAAAGTTCGGGACATCGCTTACCGGGTTTTCGCTTATCGATCTCGCTGAGCTGGATAGCTTCTACATCGACCGAACCGAAGTAACGAACGCAGAGTTCAAGAAATTTGTGATCGCGGGTGGCTACACAAGGCCCGAATATTGGAAAGAAGCCTTCGTTCAAGACGGGGAAGAGATCCAATTCGCGCAGGCCATCAGATCCTTCGTGGATTCAACCGGACAGCCGGGCCCTTCGACCTGGATCGCCGGTGACCATCCCGAGGGAAAGGCCGATCATCCGGTCTCCGGGGTGAGCTGGTTCGAGGCGGCGGCCTATGCGCGATTTGTGGGCAAGCGTTTGCCGACGTTATACGACTGGGTTCGCGCCGCGATACCAAGCGGGGAGATCGGCAGCCCGATGGCGCCGGAGGTCGTGCCCCTTTCAAACTTCGCTTCGAGCGGGACAAGGGTTGTCGGTGCGAAGGAAAATGTCGGCCCGGTGGGCGCCGTGGACCTGGCCGGGAACGTGCGTGAATGGTGCTGGAATGCCAGCGGAATCAGGCGCTATGCGTTGGGAGGGGCAGCGGGCGATCCGGTTTATACGTTCGGCGAATCCAACGCCGATGTGCCTTGGTCGCGCGATGCGACTAAAGGCTTTCGGTGTGTGAAATACGTCTCCGAGTTTGGCCCTCGAACGGAATTGGCCCTCCCTATTGAACAGAATTTCCCTGACTACGGGCAAATCGAGCCCGCGCCAGATCAGGTGATCGCTTTCCTGGCAGGGCAGGCCGAATTCGATCCGATGCCGCTCCGGCCCAAGGTTGAGGGTGAGAACGATGAGAACCCCTATAGCCTGCGTGAAGACGTGACGATCGACGCGGTTTATCGCGGCGAACGAATCATCCTCCATATCGATCTGCCCAGGAACGCGATGCCGCCCTACCAGCCCGTCGTGTTTCTCTCGGGGGTCAATATGGTGTTGGTGCGCGAGTTTAGCGCGGCGGTTGACGCGGACTTTATAGATTTCGTCATGAAGAGTGGACGCGCTCTGATCCGGCCCGAGTTTTCCGGCGCGTATAGCCGCAACGACGGGAGCGGCGCGCAAAGGTTGTTCTCGCCTCGCGACTCGGGCAACCTGTTCCGCGAATGGCGCCAGGATATGGTGCGCACGCTCGATTACATGGAAACGCGTCCGGACCTCGATATGAACCGTGTGGCCTATTTGGGAATGAGTCTCGGCGCCTTGGCGGCGCCGAACCTGGCCTCAGAGCACGACCGATTTGACGCGATGATCTTGATCAGCGGCGGTTTTCCGCTGGACGGCGGCCAGCCGGGTGTGCTCGTGGCATGGGCAAACCGCGCTACCGCGCCGACCCTAATGTTGAACGGGCGTTATGATTTCACGTTCCCGCTCGAATCTCACCAGAAGCCTTTGTATGAGCAGCTCGGCGCGGCCCCCGGGGACAAGCGACACGTCGTTTACGAGACGGGGCACTCGCCGCTTCCGTGGCTTGAGGTGACTCGCGAGTCGCTGGCGTGGATGGATAAGTATCTGGGGCCGACCAAACGCATTGGTCAATGAGACCGAGCGACGCAGACGACTCAATACCCCGTATCCCCAGTCAACGGCCCCCAGGGGCCAGTTCCTCTGCTTCCTACCGAAACCCTTCGAGGCAGTGCAGGCGACGTTGTCCGTGCAGAACCACGCGGCGTCCGTCGCTCGTGCGGCGCAGGCTCACGCGGCTGCCCGGGCGCGGAGCGGGCTCAAACCGATATCGGCGAATCTTCGGCCGCATTGACACACTTCTCCCGCGCGGGCACAATATAGGGCTTGCGCGCTCTGTGGTTAGGCCGATGCCGATCTTAGAACCGGAATGTGTGAATCGCGCCCGGACCGCCCTCAAGTGGAGACGTGGCCAAGTGGTCTAAGGCGGAGGACTGCAAATCCTCTATTCGTGGGTTCGAATCCCACCGTCTCCTCCATCTCCTCTTTTCTAAACTCAATAAATCCAAAACTATTTTTCAGACTGGCGTGTATCGCCTTTCCGGACTCTGAAGGCGAGGACTTTGTCGATCAGGTGACCTTCCCTGACCTTCCCTCCAAAAATAGGACCACGCTGAGTTAGAGGATGTGAAAACTGCCGGATTACGAGTAAGAGCACAACTTTGCGGACAACTGTTCCCAGGACGAGACGCTGGCGAAGCTCAAAGAGTTCGCGGCCGGGGATGCCCGAGCCAAGGTGATCGCAAACGCGAGCAATTTCGGGCCGACGCGTTCGGTGTTCAATGCGGTCAATGAGATCAGGCCCCTTCCAGCGATCGTGCGGGCGTTCTTACACTCGTCCAGGAGAAATCCGACGTCACGAGGGCGGCCTGAAGCCGCGCCCAGCATCCGAAGGGACGAAACGAACGCACAGACTCCGGGACCGCCACCCCTGATTCCATCTTCGAAAATGTCTCCCAACTTTGTGACTCTTGCTCCGGGACACGCATCTAGCGCTCCGGTTCGCTCTGTATAGCGCTGACGGAGTAAACGAGGTATTTTTCGTCGGTATAGATCGCTTCGATCCCATTGATGGGGAATTGTGCCGAACGCAAAACATGCGTTACTCCATACGTCGCCGAGAGCTGGAGCAGGTCGTCCTTTTCCAACTTGTGATATCGAGAATCGAGGCCAGACCGTCGAAACTTCAGGATCTGATCCACGTCCGCTATCGGGACATCCCCGGCCATGTGGCAAATACGTTCATACCACTGCGCGTAGTCCCGGCCCTGGAAAGGCAGACGCTTCATATCTGCCACGATTCCGCGCCTGGATTTGATCGGAAACTCCTGCAAATCGCCGAAGGCGATGGGAAGGAGAAAGACGGAATCCGCCGGCGTTTTTTCCCTCGCCCAGAGCTCCACACCGGAAGCCGGCTTTGCGAGCAATCCCTTCTGCGAATAGAAAACCGGAATGCCCAGAAAAAAGGCCAGCGTCAGCGCGCCCCAATACGCCCGCTCTGAGTCACGGCTGAGGAATGCCGACACTTTGATGCCTCCCACGGCCCCCACAAACCTCCTGAGCAGGCGAAAAATGGCATAGACCGCGTAAGGAAGCGCCAGGACTTTAGCAATAAGCGTCACGCGGAATAGTTGGGTCTTCGCAACGAAGTCGATG
>JAJFLK010000349.1 GCA_021772735.1 Candidatus Sumerlaeota bacterium
GCCGGCCGCATGCCGAAACGCCGATACGCCAACGCTTCGAGCCCGATTTTGGATTTCTGAAAACCTAACAGAACACGAGCGGATGGGCGGCGGGCAGATCCGCTCGGAAAACTATCGGGAAGATGATATTGGAGACGACGATGCGGGTCGGGCGGAATGGATCGCTCGAAAAAATGGGGAACCCAGGTTATTCGGAGGCTCGCTTGAAACCTTCGTCATTCCATACAGCGTAGATGAACCAAAAAATGTTGCCGGTGTCTGCGGCAAGCAGGAGAACGCAGGCGATGCTGAGCGAAAGACTCGGCGGGGCAAGGACAAGACCAGGTACCGTGAGCATGCCGATTATAGGCGCCCCGGACACCCACTGGAAATTTTCGCGCCTGCCTCCTCCCAAACGATGAAATGGATATCGCAACCAAGAGAGATAGAAATTCCACAAGCTGACTAGACCGCCGAAGATCATCAGGCCATATCCGATTGCTGAATACGCCCCACCGAAGAGACGCCAAGGGGTCGCGAAAGAGCAGATGACTACGGCAAGGATTGCGCCTGCCTCAACCAGCCACACCGCTCGGCTTGTGTTCATGGTCTACGCCTGACGTCCATTGGGGCTCTAGATACTTATCTCAGCGACTGGTCTTACTTGGAGGCCTTGTGCCAAATCTCACGCCGGTCGGTGGGGTTAAGCTCGTTGTATCGCGCGGCGAGCATCTGCATGTCTTCCCAGGCCTTCCCCTTAAAGCCGGGGCTGCGCAGCAGGAAGGCTGGATGATAAGTCACCATGACCGGAATGCCTTCGAACTCGTGCCACTTGCCGCGCATCGCGCCGAGCGAAGATTGAACACCCGTCAGGTATCCGGCGGCATGCGCGCCGACCGCGACGATGATCTGTGCGCCGAGGGTCCGAAGCTGCTCCTCAAGATACGGGCGGCAGGCTTCCTTCTCGGAGGGCGTGGGATCGCGATTTTGCGGAGGACGACACTTGATCGTATTGCAGATATAGACTTCGGCGCGCTCGAAGCCGATCGCTTCGATCATCTTCGTAAGCAACTGGCCGCCGCGACCAACGAACGGCACGCCGGTGCGATCTTCTTCTGCGCCCGGCGCTTCGCCGACAAAGCAGAGTCTCGCCCCCGCGCCGCCGTCTCCGAAAACAGTCTTGTTTCGAGTCTTGCACAGTTCGCACTTCGTGCATTCATCAACGGCGCGGGCTGCCTTGGCGAGGCGTTCGGCCCGTTCGTCGAATGTGAGGTTAACCGCGGGCATGGGAGCTTTTGAAATCGGCGCGGCAGGTTCGGGTGTTTCGGCTTTGGTCGTTGCGGTCCTGGGAGTTTTTGTCTTTGGCGTTGCGCGCCGGTCGGGACGTGAGGAGATCCGGTTGGACGCTCCGCTCGTCGCGATGGCTTCGAGCTCGGGTTCGCCGAGGCCCTCCACGTAGAGGTTTCCGCTTTCGTGTAGAAACTCGATGTGGGCCAAGAGCGCGCGACGAGGGGTGGTCATAATTTGAGGCCGTCCGGAGTCGGGCCGGGTTATGGCGGGGCTCGGGCGATCAGCGAACGTATGTCCCAAAGATGACGCGAACGTCTGACGGCGCGAACTCGGCTTCCATCACGTTGCCGTCTTCGAGGTAGAACAAGCCGCGCATCTCCGGGGTGACCGAACAAATGATGCCGTATGTGCCTTCGGCGATCGGGCCGAAGGCGTCAAGCGCCTGGACATAATGGCCTACCTCGAAATGCTTGTCACCGACATCGATTGAAGCACGGGAGCGGGCCAGGTGCGTCAGGCCCTGCTGGACGTGGGCCAGGCTCTCGGCGCCGATGTGTTTCATTAGATATCGGACGTTATCGCCGAGATTGGAATCTTCGATCTCCGGATGCAGCCGCTCCTGGGCGAGCGAATGCGCGACGAGATTCAAATCGTATTGACCGCCCAACTGATGGACACACCAGAAGAGGCACTTCAGATTCAGCAGGAAGTGCCGCTGGAGCAAATCGGGTCGATCAGACATGGTCGGTGTGGTGTTCATCCTTGCCATCGCCGCACATACAATAGATTCGTGTCGCAAACTTGACCGCTGATATAGCAGCGGCCCGGGCGCGAAGTCAAGCCGCACCTCACGCCCCGGTACCCCGCGTCGCGTTTTTCCCCGGGCTCGATGATCAAAGTCATCCCTGCCGCGGGGGTTTAAAAACCGACCATGCGATATTGCAGCGCCCAGCTCCCGTGGATGTCGGGGATCGACTCTTTGACTTTCATGGCTATCAGATCGAGCAGGCCGCGTGATTGGCGGGGCTCGAAGGTCTTCGTGTCGGCCTCGACGTTCAGATCGCCGGCCAGTCGGTCAATGACTGAATGCATCGATCCAAGTTCATCGACAAGACCGAGCTTGTGGGCCTGAGCGCCGCTGTAGACTCGCCCGTCGGCGATCTGAAGCAGGAAGGCCCGGGCTCCAGCCTCCTCCGGTTTTTCGAACAGGAAATGATCCCAATCGGCGTCTTCGAGGCGGGAGCGCGCCGCGTCGAGCGGCTCTTCGCGATAGGCCAGTATGTCGTCGATGAACTGCCCGTATGCATCGTCAAGCAGAAGAGCAAAGGCCTTGCGGTCCTCGTCGTTCATGGGGCGGAACATCGAACCAAGGTCTTTGAAACGTCCGGTCTTGACGGTCTCCACGTTGACGCCGTGCTCCTTTGCAAACTCGTCGATCTGAATGCTGGTCGAGATGACGCCGACCGACCCGGTCAGCGTCCCGCGATTGGCGAAGACGCGATCCGCCGCAGCAGCGATGTAATAACCACCCGATGCGCAGACGTCGCCCATGGAGACGTAGATCGTCTTGCCGTGTTTATCGCGCAAATTAGCGACCTCATCGTAGAGCTCCTGAGACGAGGCCACGCTGCCGCCCGGCGAATTGATTCTCAGCACCAGTCCCTTGATTTCGTCATCACCGGCGATCTTGGAGAGGCTGTCCATCCAAAAATCGAACCAGTCGCCCGGCCCGATGGGTTGATTGATTTCGAGAATCGCGATGGGATGACCGCCGAGGCTCATCGAAGAGAACAAACCACCACCCGAGCCTGCGCCGCCGCCGACGGGGATGAACATGCTGATGAAAAACAGAAGCGAAAGCATCCCTCCGCCGAGAACGATCAGCAGACCAAGGATAATGGGGAAGATTCTGGTTCGCGGCCGCTCGGGACGCGGAGGAACCGGGCCATTGCCATAGCCCCCGTACCCGCCGCGGCCTCCCCCACCCCATTGTCCCGCGCCGCGCGGTCCGCCTTGAGCGGGGCCCGGCGCGCGGGGACCGGTGGATTGCGGACCCAGGTTTCCTGTATTTGGTGCGCCCGCTGCGATTGGCGTGGATCCCGGAGGTCCGCCGGGATTGGCTCCCGAATTAGCCGGGCCACCCTCTGCGCCGGGGGGATATGGATCGTGTTGCGTTGCCATTGAAAGCTCTCCCTGAATACTCGCGTTCGCCGGGTCGGATTATAGAGACCCCGCAGGGGCGTCCCCAATATAAATCGCAGTCGTCTGGATGCGCGATCGCCCGCGGACTCGGGGATACGAGATCCTGCGGGCGATCATACTCAATGACAGCGAACGGCGATAAGACGCTGGCAGGAGAAGCGACGCCGGTCAAATGAAACGGCCAGAAGAATTGATGCTACTCGTCGAAACCGTCGTCGTCATCGAAGCCATCTTCATCGTCGAAACCGTCGTCGTCATCGAAGCCATCTTCATCGTCGAAGCCGCCGTCGTCATCGAACC
>JAJFLK010000350.1 GCA_021772735.1 Candidatus Sumerlaeota bacterium
CGTCGGGCCAGCGCTTTGCCTGCGGCTTCCTTCAGATTCGGCCTCGCGACCGACACCCTTGCCGTCCGGCTAACAGTTCCCCCTGTCGGGCCTGTAGAGGACTTTCACCTCCAAGTGAGTGCGCCCTGCCGGGCGCACCAATGGAAACGCCCCCGGAACGGCCTGAGCCGACACCGGGGGCGGGTGAGTTGCGAGAATCGACGCGGACGCCGGGTGTTCGCGCTTACTGGTTGACGAGCATCGCGATCTGACCTCGATGGTGGCTGTCGTGAATGATCGTCAGTGCGACGCCCGCCTGAACCGAGGCAAGCATGGCCTTTATCATATCGGGCACAACGCCTTTGGGTCCGCCCGGAAGTTCGTCGTCCGTCAGCGCGGATACGGCTTCGATGAAGCGATTCATGGAATCTTCATAGCCTTTTGCGACCTTTTCCCAGGATGGATAATTCGCCGGGTCGGTCGTGATCGCGGCCCCGCCGAATTCGGTCGGGCTGAACTTGGAGTTGAAGTCGGCGGGCAGCACGGGCTCCAGGCCCAGCGTCAGCACATTGCCCAGAAAATCGGTCGCAAACGCCATATGTCCAACCAGCCACAGGGGGGTCGCCTTGCCGTCGGCGAGCTGGATGAATCGCTGCTCCTCGGTGGTCTTGTCGATGTATTTCTTCGTCTGCTCAAGGCACCCCTTGAGCATTCCTACCAGGCCTTGAGCGGCCGTTGCCGTTGCGGTTTCCGCCATGATGAATTCCTTTCCCATTCGCTTTTAAATTTGATGGCTTAACTTCTGCCGCCGATGCTAGGCTTTCCAAATAATTTTTGGTTCCAAGCCAGTAGGGCGCAACAGAAGTATTACGTTCATAATACTATACTGTTTCCCAGGTCGCGGCAAGCCCTTTTTTTCCAGCAGCCCTTGCGAGCAGGAGGCCATCAATCTATCGGTGCGATCGACCGCCGTATCCGTGATTGCCACGCGAGCCCTTCGAATCATGGGAACGATAGGACTCATGGGATCGGCGCGACCTGTTCCCTCCATGACGATTCCCATGGCCGTATGATCGGCTTCGGTAAGATTCGTGGTTGTATCGGTAGGGACGCGAATAATAGCCATGACCTCCATAGCTGCTTCCGCCGTAATATTGGCCATGCCCGCATCGGCTTGAGTGGGCGTAGTGCCCGCCGTGAGACGAATAATGGCCGTATCCGTCCGAGTAATGGGCGCCATAAGAATGTCCACCGCCGCCGAGGCTGATCGAAAACCCATAATCACCGGCAAAAGCCGGTGAAATTGCGACGGCAAACAGCGCCGCTGACAGGATCCCAACTCGATTCGTATTCATGCTCGTGCCTCCTGAACTGGCTGATTTCGGGCCTGCCTGTGTGGAAGGCCTCAGTCCCTCCGGAACCGGGGACTTACTGGTTGTGACACGGAATTTGGGCGTTTGTTCCTCGGGAAAAAACTCCTGGCCCGGGCCGACGCCGATACACAACACCATATCGACGGTTGGCCAAGGGTGATCCTCCGCGTTAGACTCATCGGCTGACCTCCCGGAGGCGGCGAAGGGCCGGATAATGAGCGACGAATCCGACAGCATCTTTGAGATCGAAGGGGCGGACGCCAAGCGGCCTCCCAAGGCAAGCGAGCGCGAGGAGCCCGCCGGCGAGGTCGTGCCCGAAACGCCTGCCGACGTCGGTGAGTTCATTCAGTTCCGTGGGGACGAACTCGCCGAAGAAGCAGGTGCCGAAACCGGTTCGGAAACGGGCCAAGCAAGAAGGAGAACATCCGCCGCGAGGCCGATCCTCAAATCTTTCCTACCCGTCCTGCCCAAGAAGACCGACCTGAGTCCGAACCGGGGTTGGGCCTACGTCCCACTGATCCTGTTCGCGATCGGAACCATATCGGTGGCCTTCTCGCAGAAGAGCGTCGGCCTGGCCTGGGACGAGGCTTACTACTACACACCCTCAAAGCTCGCCGCCGAATGGACCTCTCGCATGCTTTCGGGCGAGCGGCTGGCCGACCCCGAATCGATCGATCAGTACTGGGCTGAAATCCATGAGCACCCCAGTTACTTCAAGTTCGTCGCCGGGCTTTCACTCTTATTTTTTGAAGACATTCTCGGTCCGATACGGGCCCTGCGGCTGCCGAACGCGTTCATGTTCGGCTTTTCGCTGTCTCTGCTCTTTCTGCTCGGGCGCATCGCGTGGGGGCGCGTCGGAGGGCTCGTCGCCGCGATCAGTTATCTGGCCATGCCCAGGATCTTCGGCCACGCCCATTTCGGTTCTCTGGAGACGCCGCTCGTTTTCTCCTCGCTCTTGCTGACGTATTGCTTCCTGCGCGGCCTGACCTCGCCGAGCGCGGCGGTTATGACGGGCCTTAGCCTCGGGTTGCTGCTGGCGACGAAGATCAACGGCTTCTTCATGATCCCCCCGCTCATATTGTGGGCGCATCTCTTCCACCGCGGACGATACGTGAATAATCTGTTCTCCATGCTCGTGCTCGGGCCGATCACGTTCGTCGCCCTCTGGCCGTGGCTTTGGCACGATACGATCCTGCGCGGCCTGGAATACCTGGCCTTCCACACCGTTCATCAAAAGACCGCGCTGTGGTTTCTCGGTCAGAAGTGGGGATACGGTGAGCTGAACTCGCCGTCGTATTACCCCTCGGTGATGATCGCCGTAACGGTGCCTATCAGCGTGCTTGGCCTCGCGGCGCTCGGCATAGTCGAGACTTTCACGGGCTTGAGGAAGCGAGGCGTCGCGCTGCTCTTTGTCATGATCGGTCTGATCAATTGGGCCGTGGCGAGCGCGCCCTCAACACCTCGATACGATGGGGTCCGATTGTTCGTCCCGCTCTTCCCATACATCGCGCTCATGGCCGGCGCCGGCGGACACGCGATAATGAAAATCGCGCGCGTGATGGGGCAGCACCAGGATAAACCCGGGCGCGAGCTCATCCCGATGCGCATCTCGTTCTGGGGTGTAGTTGCGATCGTCCTGGCCGAGGGAACGTTCGCGATGGTGCGATATCATCCGTTCGAGCTTTCATACTTCAATCCCCTGGCCGGGGGCCTCAAGGGCGCGGCTGCCCGGGGGTTCGAGACAACGTATTGGGGAGAAGCCGTCAATGCGGATGTGCTCGCCGTTCTCAATCGCCATGACCTCCTCCCTCCGGGCTCGCGCATCAAAGTGCTGGCGCTACATGAGAAGAATTTCCAGCTCCTGCAGGCCTGGGGTCTGCTGCGCAACGACATCCACTTCGGCGGGTCTCCCCCATATGACGCCCACCTGCTGCTGCACCGGCGCGGATTTCACGGGCGCCCCGAGCGCGCGCTGGGCGAGACGCAGCTTTTCATAAGGCTCGGCTCCTGGACAGGTCCCGGGGGCGTCGAATTGCTCTCGCTGCATCGGACGGGCAAGGAATTCGAGCAATACTGGCCCAGACACGGCGACCCCCCGGGACGGCGATAACGGCACGACGCGTCAAAGGGCGCGAATCGCCCTCGCGCTTCCTCCTTGCACGATTTATCGCTTCCGCAGCCGAATCGCGGATTTTTATTGCGGCGGGTAGGCCATTCCTGTACGCTCCTGAAGCTGGGGCACCAGACGAAATAAATACTTTTTCCCTCGCGGGACTTGAGGACGAAAGGAGTGAACCATGTCTCTGCTTCGGTTGACGCGCAAACCCTCATTCACGATATCACCGGACTCCACGGTCGACGACGCGATCGACGTGATGATGCGCAATCGCTGCGGTTCGGTCGCCATCGCGCGGGATCGATTATTGGTCGGTATTTTCACCGAACGCGACGTCATGGTGCGATGCGTTCGCGAGGGCCGTGATACCGCGAAAACCATCCTCAGCGAAGTCATGACCTCGGACGTCCGCACGATCGCCGAGGACTTCGACGTTCGCGAGGCCATCAAGACGATGAGCGAGCACCGCATTCGGCATTTGCCCATCGTCGACGAGGATGGACGATTCCTCGGCATGCTGGGCCTGCGGTATTTGCTGCACGACCGCCTTGAAGATCTCCGCCACGAACTCATGGGGCTCGAGTCTTACATCGGCGCGGATGGCCCCGGCGGCTGAGCCGCTTCGGCACAAATGTTTTCATTTCGACTGCGCCGGCCCATCGGATATGGGCTGGCGTTCTTTGCTTTGGACCCGCCGCGCGCAGCATGTCCCGTGCATGCCGAGTGTCAACGCGCCTTCGCCTGCTCGGCACGCGCCTCTTCGCTAGGCCATCTCTCCTGTCGCAAGCCAATGAGCGCACTCATCGCCCAACTGTTCGAGGGCGGTGCGCTCGTAATTGGCGACATCCCCGAGCGTCAGCGTCTCGCGCCAGCGTCCGTTCGTTCCCTTATTGATGAACGTCTTGCCGCCCCCTTCCCACACGGAACCGCCCAGCGGGGCGACCAAGTCCGCGTTGTTCTTCATGTACTCGAACGTGCACTGACGGACGATAGTTTCCCAAATGGCTTCGTTGATTGGAATGTCCAGATACTCGGCGATCCGCCTCATCTCGCCCGGCATGTCCTTGCGCAGATTCGCGAAGTGCACGAGCAGCACATTGGGAAGATCGCGAATCTCCCACCAACTAAGGACGTTCTCCCAGAACGACCACCAGGGATATCCGTCCTGATCGAGCCAGCGCCGGAAATACTCCGCCACCGGAAGGTCGCACCTCGGCAACGGAGGACCGACGCGTCCCGGTGTGTCGTTCAACAATGCGTAGTACGCCTCGTTTCCGTTCGCATGGTGGTTGTACATGCTCCACATCACATCGCGCCCGTCCCTCGCGATGTAAAGGTATTTTGCCTTTTGCGAAAACTCCAACGCGTCAACAGGCAAATGTGTCTTCACAAAGCGCCGATGCCGCTGCGCCTCCAGCGCTCCCAATTTTTCCTCCCTCGGAGGAACGCGTAAATCGATCCACGGCGACATCTCCGCAACGTTTAACCCCTCTTCGCCGTCGAAGAGCAATTGCGACACGATCTGTTGCATCCAGGTAGTCCCGGACTTCGCGTAGGTCCCGATCACGATGTCGTCGTCGCGGAAGTTAAAATCATTCCACACCGTCGAATCGAAATGATTACTTTGAATCTCACGCACCTTGTTCGGCCATCGAATGTTTGTTCCCATGAAGATCGCTTGTCTCCCTTATCCTGATATTCCACCAGTGGCTGTTTGGTGGATACGGCTCTGCATTCAAGCCACGAATAATCGCGGCATGCTCCTGACGAACTTGGATTCGAAAACGGTACCGGTCCGCAGACCCGGGAAAAATACAATCGATCAAATTCGCCCCGCGCCGCGAAGGCCCGCGATCTCGCCGGTGGTCCGACGCGACCTCGCCAGCTATTTGCCGAGCGCGGCCATATCGGCATCGACCATCAGTTTGACGAGACTTTTGAAATCCACGGTCGGCTCCCAGCCCAGAACGCGTTTGGCCTTGCCGGGATCCCCGAGCAAGAGATCAACCTCGGCGGGACGGAAAAATTTCTCGTCGATCGTGACGTATTTCTCCCAGTCCAGATCGAGATAGTCGAAGACTTCATCCAGGAATTCGCGCACCGAATGCGTCTCGCCCGTTGCGATGACGAAATCGTCGGGCTCGTCGTGCTGCATCATCATCCACATCGCTTCGACGTAATCGCCGGCGAAACCCCAATCGCGTTTGGCGTCCAGGTTGCCGAGCGGAAGACGATCGCGCAGTCCCTTTTTAATCTCGACCGCCGCGCGCGTGATCTTACGTGTCACGAAGTTCTCACCACGCCTCGGAGACTCATGGTTGAACAGGATTCCGCAGCAATTGAACATATCGTAGCTCTCGCGGTAATTGATCACGATGTGATGCGAGGCGACCTTGCCGACGGCATAAGGGCTGCGCGGATGGAAAGGCGTAGTCTCGGTCTGGGGCGTCTCGACCACCTCGCCGAACATCTCGCTGCTGCTGGCCTGATAGAATTTTGTCTTCCAGCCGGTTTCGCGAATGGCTTCGAGCAGCCGGACCGTGCCGAGGAACCCCACATCGCAAGAATACTCCGGGACATCAAAACTGACGCGGACATGGCTCTGCGCGCCGAGATTGTAAATCTCTTCGGGCTCAATCGTGCGGATTAACCGGGCGAGAGAACTCGCGTCGCCAAGATCGCCATAGACGAGATTGAACCTTTCGCGCGTGGCCTCGTTGCGACGAAGGTGATCGATCCGGTCACGCCCCATC
>JAJFLK010000036.1 GCA_021772735.1 Candidatus Sumerlaeota bacterium
GTTCTGAATTGGGGCTGCAGCATAAGCCCTGAAGAGATCCAAGAGGGCCTGCTATTCGAGCTGGGCTATAGGGGGGTTGGTAGCGGTGACAGGGGGCGAGCCGGGACGGGATCTGGGTTGAATATTGCTAGTAGAATAATAAGTGCTCATGGTGGCCAGATTTCTGTCAGATCATTTCCAATGCAGCCGCGATATGGCGAGAAAGATTCTCCATCGAGAAACGAATTTACTATATTGTGGCCTATCCATGCGAATAGTGACCAGAATTTAGAATAATCATCTCGTTGAGGATGCGCATTTATCCTTTGCTATCGAGAGCGCGTCGATCGAATTGTAGCGGCCCAGCGCCACGCCGAACCAAGCCACCCCTCACGCCCGTCGGCAGACATACATATGAACGCTGCCGAAGCCGCCGATTTCGGTTTCCTCAAATTCGAAGCCGTTCTCGGCGAGGAGTTTGGCTGTATCCCGGACGAGATCACCGGAAACCTTCCAGGCGCGGGTCAGGCGCGTGCCCAGCCAGTTGCCGTCCGCCGGGTAGTTGATGTCGATCAGGACCAGCCGCCCGCCGGGTTTCAAGACACGCCGAATCTCCGAGATCGCACGCCCGGCATCGGGATACCCCGAAAGCGCCATCGTGTTGATCACCGTGTCGAAGTGTCCATCCTCATACGGAAGCGATTCCACGTTGGCCTGCATCAGCTCCGCGCTCGCGCCGCGCCTGGCCAGATTGCGCCGGGCGGTTTCCACCATCCGCGCGTTGTAGTCGATGCCGTGCGTCTCGAACCGATCGGCATATTGGGTCAGCAGGTAACCCGTCCCGAACGACACCTCAAGAACGCGCGGGCCTTCGATATGCGGCAGGGCGCATCGGAGCCACGTCTTCCAGATCGGCAGCGCCCTGACCGCGATGTCATAGAGCCGCGCTGTGCGAGTGTAGAATTTATCGAAGCGTGTCTGAAAAGATGCAGCGTCGGCCGGGTCGTCGGAGTAGAGCGGTCCGCTCATGATCGCAATTGTTTCTGTGCCTGATTACTCGCGCTCAGGGCTCGGTCATTTAGACTGTAAGGAATAACCCTTCTCATACTCACCTGTATCTGATTTCCCAGCGTGTATCCGAGTCGTCATTCTCTCGCGTTTGTTCCGCTCCTCATGAATATTCCTGCCGATCATATATCTGTCCTTCTCTAGATCAAATACCTTCGCGTAGAGACGGCAGCCTCCCCGACGATCTGTGAGAAGAATTTGGGCCGTTACGTCGCCGGATTGTGATGTGAAGTATCGTTTCACATCTCCGGCGCGAAACTTTCTCCTGATTTGGTCCAACAACAACGAGGCTTCATCCAGGCTATGCTCGGTCAGTTCGGGGCGCTCAAGGAATGCTTCAAGATCATTCCTGGCAATGTCAAATTCGAATATCGGCTCATAAGGCCAATCGTAACCGTCCGGTGCGGGAAACCAATGAACCGGAGGCGCCGCTTCGAAAACTCGCCCTATCCGAATCGATTTGGGCAACGGGTCGACAAAAACGCTTTGCAAGACTACATAGTCATCTTTATGAGCGATGATTCTCATGCCACAACTTTGAGCGAAATAGGAGATCCAACCCAGCGCAAGGAAGACGGCGGCGACGCTGGCCAGCCAACGTCTGTCCCTCATTATCCTGTCGTAGTATGCTTTGGACAAATCGGCCAAGACAGGCTCCCATCTTGCCTGGCTACTCACGCCCCAACCGCGCGTTCAGCTTGCCCAAGAGTTCGATGGCGGCTTCGCTCAAGACCGTCCCGGGTCCGAAGACAGCCTCCGCGCCGGCCGCTCTCAGGGCTTCATAATCATCCGGCGGGATGACGCCGCCGACGACGATCATGATATCGGCGCGGCCGAGGCGTTCGAGCTCGGCGCGCAGAGTCGGCACGAGCGTCATGTGCCCGGCCGCGAGCGAGCTGGCCGCGACGATGTGAACGTCGTTCTCGACCGCCTGGCGCGCGGTTTCTTCGGGCGTCTGGAAAAGCGGGCCGATATCGACGTCGAAACCGAAATCCGCGAACGCCGTCGCGACGACCTTCTGGCCTCGGTCGTGCCCATCCTGACCCAGCTTCGCGATCAGGATACGCGGGCGGCGTCCATCGGCCTTGGCGAATTTCTCCGCCTCGGCCATGACCCTCCCGAGGGTGGCTGAGCCACCTGCGCCTGGGGCACGCGTGCCCCCGCCATCCGCGCCCCCGCCACTCGTGTCCTGGCCACCTGCGTCCTTGCCCATGTTCGCATTTACCTCGCTGGCATAGACGCCCTGGATGGAATGGATCTCGGCCTTGTGTCTGCCGAAGGATTTTTCGAGCGCCATGCTTATCTCCCCTACGGTCGCGCGGGCGCGGGCCGCCGCGACGGCCAGGTCGAGCAGGTTACCCTCGCCCGATTCGGCGCTCCGGGTCAACGCTTCGAGCGTCGCCTCGACCGCCGCGCCATCGCGCTCTGCCCGGAGCTTTTCGAGCCGCGCGATCTGCTCGGCGCGCACTGCTGAGTTATCCACGCGCAGGATCGGAACGTCATCGCCGGCGACACCAGCTCCTTTGGCTTTGGGCTCATACTTGTTCACGCCGACGATGGTCTGGCGGCCGGAATCAATCCGCGCCTGCGTGCGGGCGCTGGCTTCCTCGATCCGCAGTTTGGGAATGCCCGCCTCGATCGCGCGGGCCATGCCGCCGAGCTTCTCGACTTCTTGAATATGCGTCCACGCGCGCGCCGCCAGTTCGTGCGTGAGCCGCTCGACGTAATAGCTCCCGCCCCAGGGGTCGATGGGCCGCGTCGTGCCGGCTTCGTGTTGGAGGAAAAGCTGCGTATTGCGGGCGATGCGCGCGCTGAAATCGGTCGGCAGCGCCAGAGCTTCATCGAGCGAATTCGTGTGCAGCGATTGCGTATGGCCTTGAGTCGCGGCCATCGCCTCGATGCAGGTGCGGACGACGTTATTGAAAACGTCCTGCGCCGCGAGACTCCAGCCCGAGGTCTGGCAGTGCGTGCGCAGCGAGAGCGATTTAGGATTCTTGGGATTGAATTGCTTCATCAGGTTCGCCCAGAGCAGCCGCCCTGCCCGGAGCTTGGCGACTTCCATGAAGTAGTTCATCCCGATGCCCCAGAAAAACGAGATGCGCGGCGCGAAGGCGTCGATATCCAGCCCGGCGGCCAGCCCCGCGCGGACGTATTCGAGCCCGTCGGCGATCGTATATCCCAGCTCCAGATCGGCCGTCGCACCGGCTTCCTGCATGTGATAACCGGAAACCGAAATCGAATTGAAACGCGGCATGCGCTCGGCGGTGTAGGCAAAAATATCGGCGACGATGCGCATCGAGCTCGCGGGCGGATAGATGTATGTGTTGCGCACCATGAACTCTTTCAAGATATCGTTCTGGATCGTCCCGGCGAGCTGCTCGGGCGCGACGCCCTGCTCTTCGCCCGCGACGATATAGAGCGCCATGATCGGCAGCACCGCGCCGTTCATCGTCATCGAGACGCTCATCTTGTCCAGTGGGATGCCGTCGAACAGGATTCGCATATCGAGGATCGAATCGATCGCGACGCCCGCCATGCCGACATCGCCGACGACGCGCGGATGATCACTGTCGTATCCACGATGCGTCGGCAGGTCGAAGGCTATGGAGAGCCCCTTCTGCCCGGCGGCGAGGTTGCGGCGATAGAATGCGTTCGATTCGGTCGCCGTCGAGAAGCCCGCGTACTGCCGGACGGTCCAGGGCCGCGCGACATACATGGTCGGGTAAGGCCCGCGCAAGTAAGGCGCCTGGCCGGGAACCGAGGCCAGATGCGTGAGGCCTTCGAGGTCGGCGGAGGTGTATCGCGATTTTACGTCGATGCCTTCGGGCGTGTGCCAAAGGGCGTTGGCATTGCCGTTGGTGGTGCCTGCGCTGTTGGCCGGAGCCGCGGCGGCGTTGCCATTGATCGGGGGCGTTGCCGACGCTTGGCCCGCGTTGTCGGCCGCGGCGCCATTGCCGCACAACTCAACTTTGGTGAAGTCGGGAATCGCGCTCACGACGTCACCCCCTGCCGGGCTCCGTGCAGTGCGCAAAGCGTCGCGAGAATATCGGAGCCGATAAAGATGAAGTCATCGACGCCCGCCACGCGCCAGGCCGCCTCGTTCTCCCCGGGTCGCCCGGCCATAAAGACCGTGCGCGCGCCAGCGGCTTTGAGGGCTGCGGCAAACTCGGAAGCCTGTTCCTCGTACAAATCGTCTGGACCGCACAGGACCGCGATGCCGGCGTTGCTCGCGGCGAACTGCTTTGCGACTTCATCGGCCGAGGTCGCCCCCGCGCCCGAGACCACCTCGAAGCCACCGACCGCGAAAAAAGATTTCGCGAACCCGGCGCGCGCGGCGAGAGCGGCCGGCGGCCCGATGTTGGCCAGAAAAACTTTGGGCCGCGAACCGGTCTTGACGATCACGCGATCGGCCGCGTCGCGCAAGGCCTCGAAGGGCTCGGCGAGTCGAGTAGGCGGCAATGGCTTGATCGAGGCGACGTGATCCGCCTCGCCCGTTCCATCCAGGGCCCCGGCCAGTTGGCCGATCGTCGCTCCGGAGGCCGAGGCCTCGACGGCAGCGGCCGTCAACGCTCCGGGCAATCGATCCGGGCCCGACGCAAGCTCCGCGAGATTGGCGAGCGCGTCGCAGCCTTGCGTGCGGGCACGCGATTCGGCAGCCCGGCGACCGGCGGCCTGGCGAATCGACGCGAGATCGACCGGATCGGTCGCGGGGAGGATTTCGTCGAGGTTCGGGAATTCGCTCACACCCACGATGGCCTGCTTGCGGCGGCCGACATTCGCGGCGGTCGCGGCGCAGGTCTCGGCGATGCGCCTGTGGAGCGTCCCTGAGGCGAGCGCTGCGGCCATGCCGCCCTCGGATTCGATCTCCTGGAACTCGGCCCAGGCCCTCTCGGCGAGCCGGGCGGTGAGCGATTCGACATACCAACTGCCCGCAACCGGATCGGCGACGGCGCTCATGTGGGATTCTTCGCTCAGGATGTGTTGCGTATTTCGCGCGACGCGGCGGCCCAGCGCGCTTTGCTCGGTCGCCGTGCTCTCCGGGCGCCAGGGGCTTCCGGGGCTTTCCCAATGGCGGCACGCGTCGAACGGCAAGAGCGCTATCGTATCGACGCCCGCTGCGGCTCCCGCAAAGGTCACGGCCGTCGCGCGCAGCATATTGACCCAGGGATCGCGTTCGGTCATGACGCGGCGCGAGCATCTTACGTTCAGGCGCATGCCGCGCTCGCCGACTGGCGCTCCCGATGCCTCAAGAACGCGCGCCCAAAGCTGCCGCGCCGCGCGCAGTTTGGCGATCTCGATGAAGCAATCGCAATCCAGGCTGAAATCGAAAACCATCTGCGAGGCGGCGGTCGCAAGATCGAGGCCCCGGTCGGTCAGTGCGCGTAAGTAAGCCACGCCTGTCGCCATGGCGACTGCAAGTTCGGTCGCCACTCCGGCGCCGCCCTCGTGATATGGCGAAGTCGAAACTCGAGCCGAGGTCGATCGCGCCAGATTCGCCGAGGTCCACGCGGCGAGGTCGGCCATTTGTGCAAGAGCCGCATCGAGCGAAACCGGCAGGCGACCCGAGGAGGCAAGAACGCCCAGCGGATCGGCATTGAAGGCGAATCGAACCTGTTCGCGTGCGGGAGCCGGGCCCTTGGCCGAGGCCTGCGCCGATCCGGGCACCGTCCCCGATGCCGAGCCGACAAGCAATGCAGCCGCGGGGATAAACTGCGCACCGGCGTTGAGCGAAATTTGCGTTTGGCCCAGATTGACGCCTTCCAGAAGTTGTGCAAAGTCCGCCGCACCGGCGATGGAAAGACCGGCGATGTCCTGGAGCCGTGCCGCCTCATGGGCATCGGCGTCCAGACCCGACCTGAACATGCCGTCAAGACAGAGCTCAATGGACGTGACCGCGTTTTCGATGTCGTCGAGGATCGCGGCGCGTGCCGAGTCGAGCGAAGCCTGGTCGTACAGTTGACGGACTTCCCAGCCGGCTCCACTAATCGGAGCGCATGATCCGATATCGCCTGCGCTCGCGGCACGCTCGGTGTGATTCGCCGTATAGAGCGGTTCGATCTCGATCCCGTCGGCCGTTTTCTTCACGAGCCGACGCCCGAAATCCGCGCCGTTCAGATCGGCCTCGACCCCGGCACGCCATTCGTCATAACCGGCTGGTGCGAACGTATTGCGAAACGCGGCGCCCGAGCGCGCGGCCTCGGCCGAACCACCGGGCGAACGGCCCCGCGAAGAATCGTTTTCCTGTGATTTTGAGCTCATGGATTCGCGCGCAGGCTCCGGCGGCATCCGCAAAGGTGCGCTTCACCGGGATCGCCAGCGTTCCCCTCCGCCCCCCCGGCACATTTGTCCCCGGGGGCGTGTGCAATCCTCTTATGATGCAGCGGCCTGAGAGGAGGTGTCAACCATCCGGGGAGGTCGGCTGCGTCGAATGGAGATCAATTGACTCGTTCGGAACGAATGTATACAGTCAGTCACAATCGAGTCACGCAACTCCTTAACGGGGGAGCCTCTGAGGTGGCTTCCCGCCTTCCGCTCGTTGTGATCTCTTGAAGGAGTTCTCAAAAATGGGTAGAGCAATGGCCCGTTCGATGCCCGATGAAGTCAAGCTCATCATGCTGTTTTTGGTTTTACTGGTGATCGGCTTCGTCGGCCTCATATGCATCTTCAAGCCCCAGCTTTTGCGGCAAAGCGATGGAACGGGTTGGTTCGGTGTGGTCGCCGGCCTGTCCATGATGTTTGGAGAACGCGCGCAGGGGCCCATCGCACGGACTCTCGGAGCGGGCATCTTGTCCCTCTCGGTAGTAGGGTTGCTCTATTTCTTCACCCCCATATTGGATGGCGAACCAGATTACGAAATGCGTGAGATCTCCAAGGAAGAGGCCATCGCGCTTATTAACGCACGGGGCACAGTTGGCGTCTCAAAGGATGAGGCCATCGCACTTATCAACGCGCAGAACGATCCAGATGATGCGACCGTGACCGCTGTCCAGGCAAGCCCGGCCGATCCGTCAGACGACTCGCCCGTTTCGCAGACGGCGCAAACCGGAGCGGCAAACCCCTCACAGTTCATGAGCGGCCTCGTGGCGAAACCGGTCGCGCCTGTCGCCGCGCCTTCTGCTGCCCCGGTCGCCCAGGCGCCGGCTGGCATGACCCCGGCCGACGCGGGCCAAGTCGATGCGGCGGCGCTGGGTCCGGCCGAAGCCCTGCTGGCGCAATCGGGCACGGACTGGGAGGCGGGGAAGTATCGCCGGTCCATCGCCAACGCCCGCAGTGCGCTGCCTCTCTTCGAACGCCACCTGGGCAGCGAGCACCCCAAGACGGCCAGCGTGCGCGCGATGATCGAGCAAGCCGAAACGATGCTGAGCGA
>JAJFLK010000351.1 GCA_021772735.1 Candidatus Sumerlaeota bacterium
ATCGAACCGCCGGTCTATGGGCCTCGTCGTTTGCACGTCGCTGCCGACGGGATCGTCTGGGTGCCGGGTTTCGGCAGCGGAGACTTCGCGAGCTACAATCCCGAGACAGACGAGTGGAAGGTCTATCCTCTTCCCAAGAGCGAAACCGAGATTCCTTACGCGCTTAGCATCCATCCGCAGACGGGCGACGTCTGGATCTGCGGCACCGGAAGCGACAGCATGTTTCGGTTCATTCCCGAGACCGAGGAGATCATTCAGTATCTGCTCCCCAGCCGCGTGACTTACACGCGTGAGGTCGAGTTCGACGACGAAGGCAACGTGTGGCTCTGCAACGCGAGCTACCCGGCGCGCCACATCGAAAATGGCCAGGGTTCGGTCATCAAGATCACGGTGCTCGACAAGGCCTATAACGCTCTTCGCATCGGCGGCTGACCGGCGACGCGATAAAACAAAAGAATCGGGCGCTCTCATGACGAGGGCGCCCGGTTTATTTCGGGATGTTGTCCACCTGAAATGGCCCATCCGTCCGTTTCATTTCGAATGGGGGGAAGCCTGTTTCACGATCATGGAAAGTTCTTCAGCGATTTTACCATATAAACGCTGTCGTCATAGTCGTTCTGTCCCCATTCCGCGCCGTTCTCTTCGAGCGTGCCCGGTAGGCGAATGAATCCGATTTTGCCGTATGCCTGGATTGCGCGGGGGTTTCGCGCGGAAGGTTGCATCATAACTTCGTTCACGCCTAAGCGATCGCGAAGATAGTCGCAAAGTGTGGCCAGCGCGTCGCCGCCATATCCGCGCCCGCAATATTTCTCGGCTCGCATCCACATATCAATCTCGACCCTCTTTGCGCCGCGTCGCTCTTTAATTTCGTTGTAGTATATCTGTCCCGCTGCATCTTCGCCCGCCACGATCATGAAACTACGCCCCAGCAGCGGCGCCGATCCGTCGAAGAAATGGGGCATGTGGTCCTCACAGAACTCTTCCCACGTCGGAACGGGGCTATCGGGGAACAACGGCATTCCCATCATCGATCGGGTCACATCGGAGTGGGCGAGCCACTCGTAAATCGTCCGGCGATCATCGATTGTCGTCGGAACGAGCGTGATCAGATGTCCTTGCAGCGTCGGCTCGTTCATTGGGCAAATCCGAATAGGCAAGACGATTGCCTTATTTCGCGCAGTTGGAAACTCCAGGCTAATACATGCTGATGAGCGAGTAATCGACCAAGTGCGGGTGGATCGTAAGCTCGCGAAGCCCTTCGGGGTCGAGGTCGCGAAGTTGTTTTAGAAACGCCATCAGGGCAGGTATGTCGTCCTCGCTGATGTTCATGATCCCCATTTCGGGGTCGGCGTGGGGCGCCTCCCCAGCTCGGACCTTTCGGCTGAATTCGATCTTCTGGCGCAGCGCGTCCTCAAGCGATTCGTAAGCGCCGTTGTGCATGTACGGCGCGGTCAGCTCAAGGTTGCGCAGCGTCGGCGTCTTGAATGCGCCGGTCATGCGCACGGCGAATTCGGTCTCGCTCTCTCCCTCAAGGCGCTGGGTTGAAGTTGCCGGATCGGCGAAATCCCCATGACCCATGTCGGCCGTGTCGTGTTCCTCGGCGGACTCCACGGTAATGTATCGTTCGTGCGGATGATCGGCCGATTGGGCCGATGGATCTGCCGCGTACTTCGAAACAAGCTCGTCGAAACTGCCGCTGCCGCGCGCCCCATCGTATTCCGCTTGAGCCACGCCGGTGTTATGAAACTTGAAATCGCTAAAGAACGGCGGCGTGTGGCAGGAGACGCAATTGCCGACCGGCGCGGGGCCATCGGTCGCGAGGAAAATTTTCATGCCGTTGTAGGCCAGTTCGTCGAACCCCTGGGGAAGCTTCACGATTTGACGGGCGCTCATGTTCCCGAGCCGGCCCAGGTATCGCCATGCGTAATCGGCCGGAGTTTCCGCGTCGCCCGGACCGTCCGGGAGGCGGCTCATGATGACATGGCTGTCGTAGGCCGAGCTTCTCGTCGAGCGCAGGCTGCGGACGTAATCCGCAAGCTCGCGCACAGCCCACTCGACGACCTCGTCGTGATCGAGGTCCATCATGTCCACGCCCTGGACAGTCTTGAAGTGGACGGGATATGACATCTCGGCGCCCATCTCTTCGCCGACGTCGCTGACGATCACCATATCCACGGCTTCCAGAGCGCGGTCGATCTCGTGCGGCTTCCAGCCGAACATCCTGCCCGTCAGCTTGTGGCGGATCAGAGCCTCAAGCGAATCGAACTCGCCGTCCCAATTGAGCAAAGCGCCGGAGCCCACATCGAGCAGCGTCGGCGTGTTGCGTCGCGTGACAATCTGGCCCACGTCGCGCCGCAGTGGCATGAGGCTGCGCGGCAACACGTCGGTGTAAGCGCGCAGAGCCTTCTCGTTCGGCCCGTTCTGATGGCAGGCCGCACAACTCGTCGGGAAATCCGTTCCCGGATTTGCGAATCGCGTCTCGTAGAAAAGTCGCTCGCCCAACGTGGTTTTGAGTTCGGCGTCGTTCTGGTCGCTCGGGGCCTGCGTGTTCGTATGGGCATCGGCGTCGGATTGCGCGCCGGCGGCCGCCGGGCTGAAGCCGATCAAGCCAGCCGCGCCAAGCAGCGCGCCAGCCGTCAGGCTCCTGCGAAGGGTTTTTGTAAAACGATCTGGAATGAACATTCGATTTCCTCATCACGTGTATGAAAATAAAATCGGGGGCGGAAGCCCATCGCGATCATGCGAATCCGGCTCCCGCCCCCGCAGACTCGCGGCGTGCTTTATGATTCGAGGCGCCGTCTTATTCAGGCCGCCTCCGGATCAGCTTTCCTTGGGCGAGAACGCGAAATTCGAGGTGATCTCGCCGGAGCTGCCGACCGTAATATCGGCTTCAAGCTCGCCGTAAACTTCGTGCCAGGCCGTCAGTTCGTAATCGCCTGCCGGCAGGCCCTGGATTGAAAACGTGCCGTCCTCGCCCGTCGTCGCGAAGAACGGATGCTCCATGGCGAAGATGTAACCGGTCATCCACTGATGAACATCGCACCTGAGTTTAATCGACTCCTCAGCGCGCCGGAAACTCTTGACCCGAGGCTCCGCTTCGGGCGGCTGCGCGATGTTGAACGGCTTGTTGCGCCTCGCATGGGAGCGGATGTTGTGGAGAATTCCATCGCTGTTGACGATCTCGAACTTCTGCCCGACCAGGATGCCCTGCACGCGCGGCTCGTAGAAACACATTTCCTGATTCAGCTTGCCCATCTCTTCGGGCACGGCGTATTCAGTGTCGTCCAGGCCTTTGGAAACATAGACGAATGCGTTCTTGACTCCGCCATCTTCGGCGACAATCTCCTCGCGCGTCAGCGCCGGCGTGTCGCCGTGCTTCTTCGCACAATCGCGGCGCGTGGGTCCGAGCCCGGAACTGAGCCTGTCGATCATCTGGATCGGCTTGCGCACCGGCGTCGGCCCGTCCCAAGTCACCTTGCCCGAAATCGTTGAGCCGCCTTCGGCGTTTGCCCCCGATGTCACCGTGGCCAAAGCGATCAATACGATCGCGCCGGCTCCCCAAAAGTTAATCGTTCTTGTCATTCTTGTTCTGCCCCCTCCGTTGATATGCCTCTGAATTGCTTGCGGCGGCACGGGCCCGCCACGCCCTCATCCGATCATCCCAACTCAGCGAATTGCGTTTAAAGGCCCCCTCATTCTGAGGTTAAACCTATAGACATGCAAAGCCAATTTTGGTTCCCGGGCGGGGTGCGACTTTTCGGCGTGGTTTCCCCCGTTGGCCGCCTTTGATAGCATTGGACCTATGACGCAGCGCGAACACAGCGACGACGAGATGAGGCCAATGAGGCCGATGAGCGTCCGTGACCAATACGAGAAGTTCCCGTATCCCCCGATTCCGGCGTTCGCGCTGCCTCGGCGTGGCCAGGGCGAGGAGCTGAGGTTCGAGCGCGGGGCTGAGATGGCGGCCGGGCTGATTGAGCCGCACGACGGCAAGCGAATCCTCGTCGCCGGGTGCGGGAGCATCGAGGCGCTGGTCGTTGGCCAGGTCCATCCGCGCGCCGCCGAGGTCGTTGCGATTGACCTGAGCCGGGCCTCAATCCGCCGCTTGCGAATGCGCCGCGCTCTGGCGATCGGACGCAAGTTGCCGCCGATGAAATTCGTCGCGGCGGACCTGCATGAATGGTCCTGCGGCGAGTTCGATTACATTATCGCGACGAATATTCTTCAGCACGTCGCCGACCCCGGCGATCTTCTCGGTCGCCTGGCGGGTTGGCTCGCTCCGGGCGGACTGATGCGCGTGGTGACGTATCCCAAGGCGAACCGGATTTTCGTCCGGGCGGCCGGGGCGTGGCTGCGCATGCACGGACTGACGATCCAGACGCTGGGCCTTGAGCGCCGCGCACGCCAATGTATCGAGCTTCTCGACGCGGCTCACCCCGCGCGGCTGGCGTTTGAGAATCATCCCGAATCCGGCTCAGCTGCCGGGATCGCCGATGCCTTCCTGCACACCTGCGAGAACCCGCTGAGCCCCGACCAATGGGGCGTGGCGGCGGGCGCGGCCGGGCTCACGCTGATCGGTGAGAGCCAGACCAAGACATCGCGCGGCGGCTTCATCGATGAACTCTTTCCCGCAGCTCGCGAATCTGTGCTTAACGCGTGGGACAAGCTTGAGTTGCTCGATCGCCTCTTGGAGCTTTGCGCGAACCCCATTCTGTGGTTCGAGAAGCGGGCTGGTGAGGAGCCAGGTGAGCGTGGAAATTCCGAGGAATCATCGGGTCTCCGATCTGAGCCCGCACACGATGTGGCCGCGCCGGATGGAATCCTTCTGGGCTCGACGACCGATCCCGCGCGAGCAGCCCGCGAGATTGAGGCCTCGCCCTCCCGGCCGGTTTACCTCGCCTCGGTGCTTCGCTCCGAGCTGGCCGAGGACCTGCGTTGCGCGGCCGGGTTGCTAGGCAGGTGCGGCCTCGATATCGAGGATGCGCTTGACATGCTGCGGCGCGAGGTCGGCCCGCGCGTGAGCCCGCCACCCGGTGGAGTTGATTTGCCGGGGCTGACGCTTTCCGATTACGATTGCGCCGAATTGCTCGGAGCCGCGCGGCCTTGGTCGGCCGAGCAACTGGAGCAATTCGCCCGCTGCATGCCGAGCGGGATGCGATACGTTCGTGGAACTGATGAATCGGCGAGCGTCAAACTCGACATCCAGCTTGCCCGGCTCCAGCTCGCCGAGGGCACCGCGTCAAATTGGATCGGACCGATCTTTTTCAAGAGCGATTGAGTCAATTGAGCGTTGGTGCCCGCCAACCTCGCTTAGCAACGGTTCGGTCTTTATACGGCTCGCCGACTTTGCGAGAATGATATTCTGGCGAGCGATGGGAGAGGATTCGATTTTGCCCCGACCAAGATCAGTCACGACGCAATCCAGGCGCTCGGCTTTCGGCATCATCCCGGTGGTCTGTCTGCTCGCTCTATGGGCAGGCCCGCTTGCGGCGCGTTCGGACCTGCTGACGCCCTCGGGTTTGCCTCGGCTTCAATCCTTTCATCTCGAGATGCGCGACGGCGTCCGGATCGCCATCGACCTCTGGCTGCCCGGAGCCCTCGACCTCGGCGAACGCGTGCCGACGCTTATCCGCCCGACGCGATATTGGCGGGCCTACGGATACACCGATGGCGTGATTGAGGGCGATTCGAATTACGAGATCGCGCGCCTCACCGGCCAGTTCGGATACGCGTATATGATCGTTGATGTTCGCGGCGCAGGCGCGTCGTTCGGGTCGCGGCCGTATCCCTTTTCGACTGAGGAAATTCGCGACTTCGGCGAGATACTGGATTGGATCGCCGAGCAGCCGTGGTCCAACGGCCGGGCCGGCAGTTTCGGCGTTTCTTACAACTCGAATTTCGCCGAGATCATTTCGATCAATCAGAACCCCGTGCTGACGGCCGTGATTCCCCAATTCGGCGACTTCAATCTCTACAACCACCTGATCTTTCCCGGCGGCATCTTCAACGAATGGTTTATGAAACGCTGGAACGACGGCAATCGATTCATGGACGCCAACGACATCTGCGGCCTCCAGGAAATCGAAGGCCGGCAATGCGAGATGATGCTGGGATTCGTCAGCGGCGTGAAGCCGGTCGATGATGATCCCGAAGGCTTGCTGCTTGATGAAGCCGTCGGCGAGCATGCCGGGAATCTGGACGTCAACGCCGCCGTCACGGACATCGTTTTCATCGACGACCCCGTGGGCAAGACCGGCGTGATGGTCGCCGATTTCAGCCTGCACGGGCGCAAGGATGAGATCGAGGCCTCTGGCGTGCCGATGTTCATCTGGGCCAGTTGGCTCGACGCGGGCACGGCCGATGGCGCGCTTTCGCGGTTCTTCACGTTTTCCAATCCGCAGCGGCTCGTGATCGGCCCCTGGAGCCACGGCGCCATGCACCACGCCAGTCCCTATCTTCCTGTCCATGCCACGACCGATCCAACCGTCACTCGCCAGCACCTCCAGGTCCTGAATTTCTTGAACGCGTTCGTCAAGAATGGGGACGACCCCGAGGAGTTCGAAAGCACGATTCGGTATTACACGCTGGCCGAGGGCGTGTGGAAAACCACGAGCGAATGGCCGCCGGCGGGCACGCAATATGAGCGCTGGTATTTGGGCGAGTCTGCCTCGCTTGGGACGGCCGCCCCGAGCGATGAAGCGGGTTCAGATCAATACAGCATCGACTTCGCCGCGACGACCGGCCTGACGAATCGCTGGCACACTCAGGCCGGCGGCATGGACGTCATTTATCCCGATCGCGCGCCCGAAGATCTCCGCCTGCTGACTTACACGAGCGAGCCGCTCGAAGCGGACACGGAGATCACCGGTCATCCGATCGTGACTTTGTATGTTTCTTCCACACACGAGGACGGCGCGTTGTATGTTTATCTCGAAGACATCGACGAGGCGGGCCGGGTTTATTACGTCACCGAGGGTCAGTTGCGTTTGATCCACCGCCGGGTCTCCGAAGCTGAACCGCCGCACAAGGTGTTCGGCCCGTATCACAGTTTCAAACGGGCCGACGCAATGCCGCTGACGCCGGGCGTCGTCGCGGAGGTGAAGTTCAGCCTGATGCCGACCTCGGTGCTGATCCGCAAGGGCCACCGCCTGCGCGTGGCCATCGCCGGCCACGATGCCGGAAATTTCAGACGCATCCCGTCGGCCGGGTTCCCGACGATCGAGGTCTTCCGCAATCGAGTTCACGCCTCGCATATCGAACTGCCGGTCGTGCCGCGGTGAAGACGCCCGGTCGCCTGGCAGCCGAATCGTCGGCCCGCCGAAACAGGTTCGCTTCGGGCATCGCGATGGCGTAGAGTTCTCCCTTGCTCCGCCGGTATTTTACATGCACAAGACTTTCATTAACCCGATAGCCGCTCTCTTGTTCGTCGCGCTTGCGTCCCCCGCACTCTGCGCGTCTGCGGTCGCGGCCGCAGACGATGAGCGATGCGCGGATCTGGATTGCCTGCGGGCCAGGATCGAACGCCTCGCCGATGAGTTCCCCGGGCGCGTCGGGGTTTATGCGCGCGCCCTCGGGACCGGTGAGACCATCGAGATCAACGCCGACGAGGCCTTCCCGATGGCAAGCGTCGCGAAGATCCCGATTCTGGTGCAGTTTTTTCGTGAGGTGGATGCCGGTCGGCTGGACCCCACCGAGCGCATCGAGCTGACGAAGGCCGATCGCGTTGCAGGATCCGGTTTGCTCCGGCATACGACTCCCGGTCTTGCGCCCTCGCTCGGCGATCTTGCCCTGTTTATGATCGCAATCAGTGACAACGAGGCTGCCGACGCCCTGCTCGCCAGGCTCGGGCCCGATGCCGTGACGCAGACTATGGGCGGGATGGGGCTGAGCTCGATTCGAGTGGATCGGCCCATTCGGCGCCTGATCCGGGATTATCTTATCCAGGGCGGTGATCGGTTCACCGTCGATCCGCGCGATCATGCAACGCCCCGCGCCATGGGCGAATTATTGGCAGCGATTGAGAATAGCGAGGCCGCGAGCGCGGTCTCATGCCGTCGGATGCTCGATATGCTACATCTCCAGATCTATCGCGATCGAATCCCGAGATACCTGACCGGGGTTCGAATCGCGCATAAGACCGGCTCGATCGGCCCGGTCGCCAACGATTCCGGTATCATCGAAGCCGGGGGTCAGGCGGTGGTGTTGAGCGTGTTTACCGTTCGCGGCGATTCAGCGGTTTCCGATCACGTCGCGGCCGAGTGCATTGGGAATATCGCACGCGAGGTATTCGAATATTTCGACGCGCCCCGTGGCGTCGAAGTCGGGCAGGGCCTGGCCCAATAGAGTCGGCCGAAGTTGGCCGCAGTCGGCCAAAGTCAGGCACCGTCGGCAGGTTTATCCGATGGCAAAGCGCCCAAAGGCATTCGAATCCATCGCTGCCGTCGCGGCGCTGTTCGACCCCAAGCCGGATTACCCTTACTTCGAGCGAACGGCCGATCATCCGTTTGATCCCCGCGCTGAAGAGTTCAGTCCGGGCAACGCGTTGCTGATGGCCGAGGCTTCGCTTCTGGCCTATATGCGCGATCCGGAATTTATCCGCAACGCGCTGGCCGGGGCGGGTTTCGTTTCCGTCCAATTCCCGGCGGTCGATCCCGAGAGCAAGCATCAGCCTTGCTGCATCGTTGCACGGCATCTCGATTTCATGCTGGTCATTTTCCGAGGAACACAACCGGGCGAGCGCGCTCAGGCAGCCGAGCGCGGGCGGGCCGGTATCTGGAGCGATTTCTTTACTGATTCCAAGTTCCTGTTTCGAGACAGCGCGCTCGGGGGGCGGGTCCACGCGGGCTTTGAGGAATCGCTCGACGCCGTTTGGCCCGCGCTGATTGAAATCCTCGACGAACCCGAGGCGCGCGACCTGCCGATCTGGTTCACCGGCCACAGCCTTGGCGGGGCGCTCGCCGTTCTCTCGGCGGATCGATTTGCTCGTCGCGCGGATGTGACTGGAGATGAGCCGGCTGATTCGGCGGGCAGCTCGCTGCCAAGAGTCGCCGGTGTTTACACATTCGGCTGTCCGCGTGTGGGCGATACGGATTTCCGTCAGGGTTTCGCGCCCCGGGTTTTCCGTATGATCAACGATTTGGACATGGTTCCCCATCTGCCGCCCAAGGACGTTCTGCCCGGCAAGAGCTATTGCCATGTCGGCGACGTCTCCTGCCTCGAAACCGATGGCAAGCTGGCCCGGGGCACCGAGCCCTGGCGGCGGCGCAAGCAATACCGCAAGGCACTGGGCACGGAATTCGGGGCGATGCGCGATGAAGGAATCAAGGCGGTTGCGTCGCGTCTTCGTGATCGGGTGCGCCTGCTGACCGATCACGCGCCGATTCATTACTGCCGCCGCCTGCGGGCGGCTATTGACGAGAAACTCAAAAACGATTAGCCGAGGTCAGATAAGCGAGCAAAGAAAAATGCCGGAAGGAGCCCGCGAAGACCCACTCCGGCAAAACTTTTCGAACGCGCGCGATTTAATCTCGCCTCGCGTTACCAATTCACACGGACGGTATAGATCAGGACAGTTTCGCCCCGCGCGGGCACTGCGACATTGAATTCAACCGTTTGCGAATCGACCTTGCGCTCGCGGTGGCTCTGGCGCTGGATTTCCCAATCGCCCCAGATGTGTTCCAGGATCGTCGCGGTGATCGCCTCATCCTTGTGGTTGCGCACGGTGACCTGGTAATCCATCTCGGCCCGGTTGCCGGAGAGCTTGCGGTAGTCCATCTGCGCTCGCTCGGCGACGATATCAAAAGCCTCGCCCAGCTTGAGCCGGACCTTCTCGTCGCGCGGCGTGTGATCGATTTGGTCCTCGCCGATCAGCAGCAGCGAGCCGTCGTCATCGGCCTTGTAAAACCGGAGCCTGCCCTTGGGCAGCGGCATGCCGAGGTTGTCTTCCTCTTTGTTCTCGAACTCGATCATCACCGCCATCTTGCGCTTCTCCGCGCCCTTGGCGCTCCCGGCCTGCGCCCACATCTGCGATTCCATGATGTAGACCTTTTTGGCGGGGATGTCGCCGCCTTCGAGCAGCGTGACCTGCTTGGTCTCGTTGTTGGCAAGAGTCGTACGCCGCCCGAGCGTGTAGAGGTGATACTCGAAGAAGGCTTTTTCCTGGAATCCCATCTCATCGCTGGAGTCGGCCCTCATCGCATAAGCCTCGACTTGGCCCCGATACCGTTTCTCCTCTTGCACTCGCTGCACATCGCCCGCGACGAGCTTGAGCTGTGCGTTGCGATACGCCGTGCCGCTGTTGTTGTTCAGCGTCACCCAGCCGGTGATGTCGAGCATGTCGTCGTCCTTGCCGAGGATGACGACGTAATCGGCTTTCCAGCTCATGCCGTTGGTGAGATACGAAGTCTCGACGCGTTGCTTGCCGGCGTCGTCGTTGCGCAGGAGCCAGACGAGCGTCGGCTTGGCCAACAGGTCGTCGGGCACCTCGGCCAGAGAGATTGTCCCTCCCGGGTTGATCACGATCTCGTCGCCGAACTGCACGATGTTTCCATTGTTGGTCGAGAGCAGCGTGCCGGTGCGTTCGCGGTCGATGCTCGTGTTGTCATCCATTCGGTAATCGATGATGGTCACTTCGCGCCCGACGAACTTCTCAAGCAGCGTCGCCGGGCTGAGCAGGTCGTATCGGTAGTTCTGTTCAAGAATGCCGACATCCCCGGGCGAGGTGAGCGATTTGAACGCGACCGATGTGGCATCGATCATCTGCGCGACATCGCGGAATTCGAGCTCGATGATGCCGTCGGGCAGCTCAATCGCGCGGACCTCGCGCACCAGGCCATAGCCGTTGTTGTAGACCGTGACCATGAGATCTTCCTGCGCCTCGGCTCCGATGGCCATTGTCAAGACGTCCTGCGCCGCGATGGGCGAGGCCGATGCGATCAGCATAATCGCCGTCAGGGAAGCGCCGAGCAGATTCCGGATGCGAGCGACCGGTCCGGACGCGCGATGGTGCGCGCCGGTTGCGTAACGTGATGTGAGTGTAGACATGAGTGTTCCTCCGTGCGTGGTGACGCGCCCGTGATTCATAGACATAGCGCGTTGAAAAAAGTTTCGCAAAGCATGATGAAATTTCCCGATTCTCTTCGGACTCGCGAGCCCCCTTTTGGTCAGGAATTTGTTATCGCCCCCGGCCTTACCACAGCACGCGGACGGTGTAGGTCAGGACGGTTTCGCCCCGTGCCGGCACGGGGACGTTGAACTGGACCACGCGCGAATCGATCCTCTCGGGAGTGTGCGAGGAGCTTCGGATTTCCCAATCGCCCCAGGCGCGCTCTCGAACAATTGCCGTGACGGGCGCGTCCTTGTGATTGCGGATTCCGATTTGATAATCGGACTCGGCGTGCCGGTGGCCAATATAATGATAATCGGTTCGCGCTCGTTCGGCGACGACGTCGAAAGCGTCTCCCAATTTGAGCCGAACCGTTTCCTCGCGCGGCGTGTGATCGATCTGCTCCTCGCCGATCAGAAGCAGCGAGCCGTCGTCGGCAGCCTTGTAGAACCGGAGCCTACCCGCAGGCAGCGCCATGCCCAGGTTGTTCTCCTCTTTGTTCTCAAACTCGATCATCACCGCCATCCTGCGCGTCTCCGTGCCATTGGTCTTTACGGCATGCTTCCACATCTGAGAATCGAGGATATAAGATTTCCTCACGGCCACATCGTCGCCTTCGAGCAGTGTGACCTGCTTGGTTTCGTTATTTGCCAGAGTCGTGCGCCGCCCGAGCGTGTAGAGGTGATATTCGAAGAAGGATTTTTCCTGGAATCCCTCCCCGTCGCCAATGATAACGTCAAAAATGTCATCTCCTACGGTGCCCAGATGTTCGATGTTATACCGGTTCTCTACGACCCTCTGCACATCGCCCGCGACAAGCTTGAGCAGCGCATTGCGATACGCCGTGCCGCTGTTGTTGTTCAGCGTCACCCAGCCGGTGATGTCGAGCATGTCGTCATCCTTGCCGAGAACGACAACGTAGTCGGCCTTCCAGCTCATGCCGTTGGTCAGGTATGAGGTTTCGACGCTCTGCTTGCCCGCTTTGCCGTTGCGCAGGAGCCAGAGGAGCGTCGGCCTGGCGAGCAGGTCGTCGGGCACTTCGCCCAGGGCGATCGTCCCGCGCGGGTTGATCACGATCTCATGGCGGAACTGCACGATGTTTCCATTGTTGGTCGAGAGAAGCGTGCCGGTGCGCTCGCGGTCGATCGTGGACTTGTCATCCATTCGGTCATCGATGACGGTCACTTCGCGGCCGACGAATTTCTCAAGCAGCGTCGCCGGGCTGAGCAGGTCGTATCGGTAGTTCTGTTCAAGAATGCCGACATCCCCGGGCGAGGTGAGCGATTTGAATGCGACTGAGGTCGCATCGATCATCTGCGCGACATCGCGGAATTCGAGCTCGATGATGCCTTCGGGCAGCTCGATCTCGCGGACCTCGCGCACCAGGCCATAGCCGTTGTTGTAGACCGTGACCATGAGATCTTGGGTCGCCTCGGCTCCGATGGCCATCGACAAGGGTTCTTGTGCCTGCGCATTTGACATTGCCGCGAGCAGGACAATCGCTGCCGCAAGGGCGCCGAGCAGAATCCGGGCGCGAGCAGCCGGGCCAAATGCGCGACGGCGCGCGCGGGCTGGGTCATGTTGTGTGAGCGTACAGATACCGTTCTTCTCCGTTCGTGGCGACACGCTCTAGACTCATAGACGTCAAGCGCGCAAAAAAGTTAGGCAAAACTTTGCGCGGAAGAAACTAATTGGGACCTTGCCATCGCTTGGGCGAACGGTCTGGGCAACACCAACGACCCTGGACTCCCGGGGTAAGGGCTACGTTAGCGCGGGCAGTGCCACGCGTACGCGGACTGCCTGCCAGCTTTCGGCAGAAGTTTTTTAAGGCGCGTCGGGAATCCATCTCGGCCCGGCGAAAATACTTGATTTGAAAGCGGGCCGGGGCATAATCGCGTCCAAGAGCGGGAATAGCTCAGTTGGTAGAGCGCCAGCTTCCCAAGCTGGATGTCGCCGGTTCGAACCCGGTTTCCCGCTCCACTCATTTCATTCCGTAACTCTCATATAATCAACGCGGTCCAGACGCTTTCTCAGCCTTACTCCCAGCTGGCCAGATGGTCAATTGGGTGATATTCCTCCACCGCGTGTTCGAGAACGTCTTCCCAGTAGAAGTAACCCGGCTTGAACTTTTGTTCGCTGAGCAGTTTGGCCTGATCGAAGAAGTGCGGCGATTCGGGCCGACCGCTCTGGCCGAGGTGCAGGTAGGTTCCGCTTTTCAGCCGCTCGCCGAACTCATAGACGGCCATGAATGACGCGCCAACATATGCATACCGATTCTTGCGGCCCGGCTGGCTCGGCGTGTCGTAGATCGTGAATGCCACTCCCAGCGGACCCCGGACGCCGACCTGCGGAAGACTGGGATCGGCGTCGCTGAAAGGCAGGCTTGCGCGCGTCACGATGTTTGGCTTGCGCTGCAGGCGATGGACCTCGCCGTAGGGGACCTTCCAACTTCCAAACGTCTTTTCCAGGATTGCCGCGGCCGTCTTGAGCGCCTCGAACCGCGCCGGGATGTCCTGCCGGAATTCGGGCTTGAGCGTCTCGACCGGATACCCCCGCCCATAGAGCTGCTCGTACCACTCGACCGCGAGCGTCGTCTGCGTCGATTCGGCAGTGCTCTTGTAATTCCAATCGAGCAGATGTTCCATGTAAGGTGCGACCGCGTCGGCTAGTTCCGGATTGCTCTTCTTAAGATCCTCCAGGTATCGCCCATACTTTGGCAGTTCGTTCATCGGCCAGTAGAGCGTCGTGTCGTAGGCGAGCACCTGCCAATCCTCGAATGTCAGATCCTGTGCGCCTCTCAATAAGTACCGCGAAACTTTCGCCCGGCGCTTGTCGTCGTGCTTCTCCTCGACCATGTAATCGGGGAAGTCCTTCTCGAATGGATTCCCGTCGTCCGTCGTCGTGAACGGCGTGGAGTTGCAGTTCTGCACGAACCCTGATAGCGGGTTCAGGATCTGCGGCAGCTCGTCCAATTCGTGCATGCCCTGCCATTCTGTCCTAGGGTCGCTGCCGTCGACGGGCCTTGTCCAGTCGAAGCCTTCGTCGCGTTTGGGCACGGTTCCGTTGTAGAGATAGAAAATGTTTCCATCACGATCGGCGTAG
>JAJFLK010000352.1 GCA_021772735.1 Candidatus Sumerlaeota bacterium
GGTCGCCAGGCTGACGGCCACGTTGTTTCAGGGTTGATCAGGAAAACCAACGCAATATCGAAAGCAGACCCTGCTTGACGGGAGAGCGGTGCAGCGAACGTCCGCCGACCTGGCTCATGCCCTCGCGGTACTTCAGATACCAATCGTAGGAATCGCAGATCATCCGTGCGTTGCTCCACTCCGGCTCCCAGCCAAGCTCTTCTTTGGGAAGACTCAGGTCGAAATAGATGCTTTCGCCGAACATGATCCAGTGAAACGGCGCGAACGGCGCAAGGCGGGCTTTGGATAAAAGGCTCATCGCTGCCAGCGCGGGCCGCTTGGGCAATGAGCGAACCCGAGCGCCCTTGCCTGCATGATCGACCAATGCCTGGATGGTCTCGCGCATCGTCTGCACGTCCTTGGCTCCGATATTGTAAACGGCAAACCCGGGCCGACGCGCCGCGAGGATGCACGCATTGACGACGTCAAGGCCGTGCACAAACGCGTATCGATTGTCGCCCTTGCCGAGCACATAGGAGTTCGCGCCGCCGAGAACCCACTCGAAAAGAAGCTGGAAAATGCCGAGACGCCCGAGGCCGAGGATGGTCGTTGGACGCAGGATCGTGATGTCGAGTCCGGTTTCTTCGTGAAACTCCCGCGCGATGCGCTCGCACTCGACCTTGGCCGCGCCGTATTCTTCGGCCGGATGCGGCATGTCGGCCTCGCTGACGGGATTGCGCTCGGGGATGCCATAGACCGCCGTCGATGAGATAACGACAAGCTTGCGCACGCCGGCCTCGTGCGCGGCATGGAGCATCGAGCTCCAGCCGGTCACGTTGACCGAATGCAGCAGGTCCGAATCGCGCGCCAATGGGTTCTGGCCGACGCAATGATAGACGACCTCGCAGCCGGCGCAACTTCGCCCGATCGCTTCGGCGTCGCGGATATCACCTTGAATAAACTCGACGGCATCGGATTGAGCGTCGGGCTCGATGAGATCGAAATTCCGGACGGACTCACCCTGGCGCAGCAGCTCCTCGACGAGCAATGCGCCAAAATATCCCGACCCACCAGTCACAAGGACGGGTGCGCTCATCGCCGTGCCCCCGAACGTCCAAGACGTTCGGCGCCGCTCGGCTTGATGCCGCCTGCGCTGTAAGCCTTAAGTGCCATTGAGTCTTTTGGATACAAATCGTTCAAATTACCGCGCTTCCCGGCTTTGTTCTGAGAGAACAGAGGGCCAAGGCGAAGGTTCATAGCATAGGAATCGGGCCGTGCAATTGCGAGTAAAGTCTCAAGCCGGCCGGGGCGATCGCCTGGATCAGATCCTGTCCAGAAGATCACGCTCGTCCCACCGCGCAGCGGCGATCTCCGGGTGCGCGGCCGACCAATCCAAGGCAAGCGGCAGCGCGATGAACTCGGGAGGACGATCCAACAATTCGCCCGCCAGATTCGCCATCGCTTCGGCGAGATTCCGCGAGACCGGCACGCGGCGGACGTTGCTGCCAAACGGATCGAGGCACAACGGCGCGGCCGACGTCACGCAATACTGACGGCAGGTCGCCGGCCGCCACGCATGGATCGAACACAGATCTTCGACAAGAAACGGACAGCCAAGACCCGAGCCCGACGCCATGGCCAAATAGTCGCGCGATAGCTCGTGGATTCGCAGCTCGGCTCCGGTGTCGCCGGGCGGCACGATCAAATCGGCTTCAAGACGTTCAAGGAGACCCGCCTCGCGAATCGAATCTTTGGCCGAAGCGAACCGAGCCATGACGTTGGTGCGCCTCTTCTCGCCGAGCGCCATCACCAGCTCGCCCAGATAAAGCGCCTCGGGAATGGACAGGCGAACAAGATAATGGCAGCAGGCGGCGCAGCCCTCCGAGCACGAGGCCTCAAGTCCTCGACGCTCGTCGCCGGCCAGAGCGTCGCGCATCTCGATCTCGGCAAGCCTCCACGCGTGAGGAACCAGCCCGGAAAGGCCGAGCTCACGCCGAGATCCTTTGCCCTGGTATTGCAATGTTTCGCGATCCTTCATGTCAGCGCCCCATGGGACACAGCGCCACAGACAGCCTCGGATTGAAGCTATCGGATTGGCCTAACACAATTATGCACACCGAGATTGATTCGCGCCTCCCGCGCGGTAATCACTGGCCGAATTTCTTTTTCCCGTTTGAAATCAAGACGGCAGTGGCTCAATGTGGTCACCGTTGGAATTCGGGGCTTTAATGGAGACCGCAATGAAGAGGATCGACATTCGAAGACTGCTCTGCGCCGTTGCGCTGATGACGTGCGCGGCGGCGACGCCCCGCGCGGCCGAAACCGAACTCGCCGAAGCCTACTGCTCGAAACAGGCCTGGACTCCCACAGGGAGCGAATCCACCGACGGGCGCCGCTATGCGCCGGACCGCAACGTGGATATCATCCACCTGACCCTGGACGTCACTCCGGATTTCGAGCAACGCACGATCTCCGGAACGACGACAATCCGCTTCGCGCCGATCGGCAAGGCCTTGAGCGAGCTTCGCCTCGATGCGGTCGATCTCACCGTAACTCGTATTGAATCCAGCGAAGTCCTGCTCGACACGGAAGTCACGGCAAACGAAATCATCCTGACGTTTGCCTCACCCATAGCGGCCGGTCGCGAAGCCACCGTCACGATCGAGCACTCGGCCGAACCCACCGAAGGCATGTACTTCCGGACGCCCGCTTTGGGTTATCCCGCAGGCAACGAACACATCTTCACCCAAGGCGAGCCGTTTAGCGCGCGCCACTGGTTCCCGGGTTACGACGCGCCGAACGAGAAATTCACATCACAAATCACGTGCCGCGTGCCCGAGGCAATGGTCGTCTTCGCCAACGGCCGCAAGACCGCCGAGGAGACGGACCCCGGCACCGGCCTCAAGGTCGTGACCTGGCTCCAGGACAAACCCCATCCAAATTATCTGATTGCCCTGTGCGCGGGATTTTTCGAATCGATCCAAGGCGATTACAACGGCATGCCGCTCTCGTTCACCACGCCTCCGGCACACGCTGAGTGGGCCGCGAATTCATATCGGGGAACGGCGGACATGATGGCGTTCTTCGAGAACGAAATCGGCGTCCCCTACCCGTGGGATCAATATGCCCAGGTCGTCGTGGACGATTTCGTCGCCGGCGGGATGGAGAACACCAGCCTCACGATCCTGACCACGCGGACGCTCTTTCCGGATTCGATCGGCAACGTCCGCAACAGTGAAAGCCTCGTCGCCCACGAGCTGGCTCACCAGTGGTTTGGTGACCTCGTGACGTGCAAAGACTGGAGCCACCTGTGGCTCAACGAAAGCTTCGCGACGTATTACGATTGGCTCTATCACGATCACGCTCACGGCGCGAATTCGCGGCGTTACGTCATGCTGCAACGTCGCGAATCGATCCTTGCCGACGAGAGCGATCCGCTGCCCATCGTCTGGCGCGAATACGACGACGCGAACGAACGATTTGGCTACCGCGTTTACACCAAGGGCGGCTGGGTTCTGCACATGCTGCGCACGCAACTCGGCGAAGAGCTCTTCCGCGAATCCATTCAGACTTATCTCGAACGAAACGCCTATGGAAACGTCGTCACCGAAGATCTGAACTCCGTCGTTGAGGAGTTATCGGGCCGTTCGTTTGACCGGTTCTTCGATCAATGGATTTATCACGGCAAGCACCCTGAACTGGACGTGCGATACGAATGGCTCGCCGCCGAAAAGCTCGCGAAGATTTCAGTCCGGCAAACGCATGAGACCGGCGGCGACGTCATGCTTTTCGATTTCCCCGCGACTGTGCGTTTCTTTGGCGCCGATGTGACGCAGGACCGGACGCTCGACATCCGAGAAGTCGAAGAAGATTTCTTCATCCCTCTGGATTTCAAGCCCGAGATCGTTCGATTCGATCCCGATCTGAATCTGCTCGCCGATATCAGCTTCGACATTCCGAATGCGATGCTCCACGCGCAGCTCGTAAACGAACGCGACGCGATCGGCCGCGTCCTTGCATGCCGCGCGCTTGAGGATCGGCGCGATGGAGGGAGCATCAGCAAACTCAAACGCGCCTTGAATGAAGATTCGTTCTACGGCGTGCGGCTCGCCGCAGCTCGCGCGTTGCGCAAGATCGGATCGGACGCTGCGTTCGAAGCGCTGCTCGAATCGATGAATCAGGATGACGAGCGCGTGCGAAGGTCGGTCGCCGGGGACGTCGGCGGCTTCTTCGAGCCGCGTGCCCGCGAGGCGCTCGTCAATGCGCTTAGCGGAACCGGGGCCGATGCGGCAGGGGAGGAAGCCGAAGGAAATGCCGAAACCAACCCGGCCGTCGCGGCGTCATTGATCGGCGCTCTGGGCAAGTACCCCTCCGACCCCGATCTGCGCGAATTGCTTGGTGGATACCTGCGTTCGGAATCATTCCGTCAAATGCTCGCGGTCGCGGCGATCGGCGCGATCCGATCGCTTGACGATCCGGCGATGATCGACCCTCTTTCGGCGGCGCTGCGCGAGCGCGAATCTGAATTCACAACGCGGGGTTTCGCATCGGGCCTGGACGCGCTGGCGTGGATCGCGCGCAATGAAGACGACAGAGATAGCGTGCGGTCCTTGATCGAGGATTACGTCAACGATCCGAACACGGGGCGGCAACACGCCGCGCTCCGCGCTCTGGGCACGTTGCGCGATCCCAAGGCGATCTCGGTCGTTAAGGCGTTCGCCGATCGAAGCCCCAGCGACCCGGCTCAAGGCGAAGCCAAGGCCGCGTTGAAGAAATTGCGCGATGCGAAATCCGTCCCCGTCGAACTCAGCGACCTGCGCGGCGAGGTCACCAAACTTGAAAATGAGTTGGGCGACCTCTCCGAGCGTTTCGATGAGCTTGAAGGCAAGCTCGATTCGCGCGCCTCCGGGGCGCAGGGCAAGAAGAGACGTTGGTTCTTTGGCCTGTTTTAACAGCCTTGAAAACTGCATGCAGATTGAATACGTGACGGACACTATGATCCCTGAAAAATCGCCGCACACGGGTAAACATTTGATACCCACTCCTCAGCACTCGCGAGCACGCACCGCGCTCAGCGGCAAGCTTACGTTTGCTGCCATCACGTGTTTCATTGGCGGCTTCGTCGTCCTCACCTTCATCCGATCACTCATTCCGTACGAGGACACGCAGCGGATCGAATCTCCGTTCGCCGCGTGGGAAGGCATCTGGGAAGGCGAGTTCGCGACTTATGATTCGAGCGGCGAGAAGATCGACGAGATTCATGTCCGGCAGATATACAAACACCTTGCCCTCGAAGATGAGTTTCACCAGAAGGGCGTCTTCACGATCACCGATCCCAAGACCGGCGAGCAGCGCGAGGAACTGGCCGCGAACACGGCGGATTTCGACGGGACCAATCTCGTCTGCCGCGTCGCCAGCGATGGAGGACGCGCGCTTACCGTTCACACCGGACGCATCGAGGGCGAGCACATTATCTGGTCCAGAGACATTCCGGGCACGATCGAATCATTCGACGAATGGATCGACGGCGACACCTACTTTATCGAAGGAACGGGGACCTACGGCGATCGGACGACGGCCGAACCGCTCACGTTCGTCGGACGATATCACCGCGTGATCGAAGACGAGTAATTTCTTAACCCTCAGCCCACACCCTCAGCCCACGCCGTCGGCCTCGCGCGGCACTTGCGCGAGCGCTTCGGCGATGATATTGTCCGTACTGACGCCCTCGGCCTCGCCCTCGAAATTCAAAATAATACGATGACGCAAGGCGGGCGGCGCGGCGGCGGCGATGTCCTCGAACGCGACGTGAACGCGGCCGTCGTTCAATGCCGCGACTTTCCCGGCCAGGATCAGCGTCTGCATCGCACGCGGGCTCGCGCCGTATCGCACGAATTGGCTGACCAGCGGCGCGGCACAGTCGCCCTCGGGATGCGTCGCCAGGACCAGGCGCGCGGCGAATCGCTCGACGTGTCGCGCGATGGCCACCTCTCGCACCAGAGCCTGCATGCGCGCCAGCTCCTCGGGGCCCAGCGCGGTCTCCAACACCGCCTCGCCCGAGCCGGTCGTCCGCTTCGCGATCTCCATCAAGTCGTCCAGGCTGGGGAACGGCACATGAATCTTGAAGAAGAAGCGATCGAGCTGCGCCTCGGGCAGCGGATAGGTCCCTTCCATCTCCAGCGGGTTCTGAGTCGCGAGGACAAAGAATGGCGGACCCAACTTTCGCGTCTCGCCCGAGACCGTCAGGCTTTTTTCCTGCATGGCTTCGAGGAGCGCGGATTGAGTCTTGGGCGTGGCGCGGTTGATCTCATCAGCCAGGAGGATCTGCGTGAAAACCGGGCCCGGTTGGAACTCAAAACTCTTGCGCCCGCGTTCGTCCTCGACGATCAGCTCGGTCCCGATGATGTCGGCCGGCATAAGATCGGGCGTGAACTGGATGCGCGAGAATCGGACGTTGAGCGATTCGGCGAGCGACCGGACGAGATACGTCTTGCCGAGGCCCGGCACGCCTTCGAGCAGCACATGCCCACCGGCAAAGAGCGCGACGAGTGTCTGCTCGACGACTTCGCGCTGGCCGACGATCGCCTTGGAAATCTCGTTCTGAAGTTTGGCGAAATCGCGGGCGAATTCCGCGACGCGTTCCTCGGGGGTGGGGGTCAAGGGTTGGGAACCTCAATCGAATCGAAATAGCGGCGCACAGCGTCCTTATAATCGAGGGGGATATCCTGATGGTCAAGCGATTGCTTCTCGCGGCTCTGGGTTTCAAGGAAAAGCTCGGAGGTCTGCGCCGAGAGCGATTCGCGTTTGACCTTGGCCTCAACGTTTCGCCAGCCGATGTCTTCACCCTCGCCTTGCTTGCCGGTCACGCGCGAATTAACGGTCCGTGCCTGGATCGACTTCTCGGCGTAGAGCCTCATAAACTGCTCTTCCCAACGGGCTTTGGGAGCCGAAGATTGGCGAGATTCACCAGAGCCATCCGCAACGCCTCCGAACCGCCCTCCGTCAAGATTGGTCGAACCCACACCCCAATTGTTGCCGGCTCCCGTGCCCGATCCGCTCGAACTGCCCTGGCCCGAACCCTGACCCGATCCCTGGCCGGACCCCGAGCCGGTTTGCCCCCCCTGGCCTCCGCCGCCTTGACCGCCGCCCGCGCTCTGACCGCCTCCGCTTTGACCCTGACCGCCCTGCTGTCCTGCTCCCTGCTGACCTGCGCCCTGCGATCCGCCTTGGCTGCCGGTACCTTCGCTCAGAGAATCTGGAGGAACTTCGCCCCAGCCGCCGCCTTGCGGCTGGTCCTGCTGACCGCCTTGCTGGCCACCTTGTTGACCGCCTTGCTGACCTCCCTGCTGACCTCCCTGCTGACCGCCTTGCTGGCCACCTTGTTGACCGCCTTGCTGGCCGCCCTGCTGACCGCCTTGCTGACCGCCTTGATGGCCGCCTTGCTGGCCGCCCTGCTGACCGCCTTGCTGGCCGCCTTGCTGACCGCCCTGCTGACCGGCTTGCTGGCCACCTTTTTGACCGCCTTGTTGACCGCCTTGTTGACCACCCTGCTGGCCGCCCTCCGAGCCGCTCTTGCCGGCCTCATCCCCGGCGCCCTCTTTGCCCTGACTGCCGGACTCGCCCTGATTCGAAGAATTCTTATTCCCCTGGGCGCCTTGGCCGCTGCGACCGCTGTTAGAGTCGGCCTGGCCCTCACGCCCCATGGCACGTTGTGCTCGCTCCAACGCTTCGGTGGCGCGGGCAAGTTCGCCGGCCATCTCCTCGGCTCGCTTGAGATATCCAAGCGCGTCGGCCAGCTCGTCAAGCCGCTGCGCGCCGGCGCGGGCCAGCCCCCGGCTCAGGTTTCCGCCCGCCTGAGCAAGCTTGCCGCTCACCGCCGGGTTGCCTTCGATCGCGCCGGCGAGCTTTTCGAGATCCTCGCCGAGCTGCGCATTTTGTTTCTCGCCGGTTGTGCCCTCGCGTACCTCGCGCGCCATCGCCTCAGCCGCCTTCGCGGCGCGTCCGTATTGCCGGGTAAGCAACGCGCGGGCAAGCTCTCGCGCGGCTTCGGTCGCCAGTTCACGGAGGATATCGGCCTGGACCTTGGGACGATCTTCGCGCAGCTTTTGGCGCTCGCGCTCGATCTTCTCCTTAACGTCAGAAACCTTGAGCATCGCGTCGGCGCGTTCCATCTCCGGGCGGCGCAGAGAATCCGCCAGCCGATCCAGCTCGCGCGATACGTCCATCGGCATCGCCGCAAGCGGCGCCGGCGTCTTCGGCTTTAGCTCGCGTGCCAGCTCTTCGAGCCGCCGAGCCTCGGACTTGCGCACGCGCGTCTGCGCCTCGACCTTCCCGCGCGCCTCGCTGCGCCCGAGGACGTCATAATGAGGGAAATAAAACGCCATCGCCGCCAGCACGACGACGCCCAGGGCCAATGCCGCGCCGGGTCGCCTGACGCGCCACGTCACGACCGACCCGGGCCGCAGCGCGCTGATTGCGTCGGTCGCACCCCTGATGATCGCCTGGGCAAATTCTGCACCCGCGCCATCTCCGGCCGCGACCGGGGCCATGGCGAGAGCCGTAGATATCGTTGTCTTCAGGCCATAGTGCTCGTCCAAAGCGACCGCCACGCGTCCGAGCGGGCGCAGCGCGGCGACAAAAGCCACGGCGAAAGACACGCAGGCCGCCGCCGCGATGATCGTTACGGCGAACTGCACAACAAGCGGCGCGCCCATATCTGATCCTCCGGCCTGTCCGGCAACCGACCCAAGCCCGAGCGTCCGCGATGCGCCGATCCAGACCGCGCCCAGGATCGCCCCGGCCGCGCCTCCCCACAAGGCACAGCGCAACGCGAGCTCAAGCCTTCTCAGGCGCTCGGCTTTGCGACAGAAGTTCTCAACGGGGCGAACCATGGCAATTTCTCAGAACGCGTTGGACTTTCACAATTCGACGCCGGCTCCGGCCTTCTCGGGCATCGGAGCCGATGGGCCTATCCAATCGTATGACACTTCAACCCTCCGCCTCAATCCTGCGGACAGGTATGGCACGAGCGCGATCAACGCCAGAACTGCGGCCGTCGCCGAGGGGCCGAATAATTTCACGTCAGGCCGGCCGTCCCAAATTCGATACATCACCGGAAACGGGGAAAAGTCCATGAGCGCCGTTGAGGTCATCTGCACGGCGACGCTCTGAGATCGACCCGCCAGCGGTGATATCTGACCGACGAAATAGCCACCGAGTGGAACCAAAGCCCAGAGGACGAGAAGCGATACCAATACGGCCGCGGCAACCATGTTTCGCCTCTCGACGAACAAATTAAAACCCAGAGTCAGGGCGAGAACCAGGCCCAGCGCCGCCGCCAGAATCGGCACAGACTGGAAAAATTTGAACGAGAACACTCCGCTCTGATCGTAGAGCTTTCCCATAAGAAAGACCGGAACGAGCCAGACAAGAAGATAGAATCCGTAGAGCGGATAAGTCTCATGTGCGCGGCGCGTGACGGGCCGTTCCAGTCGGAGGCGCCACACCTCATCTCCCCTCTCAATCCTGCCGGCCGAGAATAATAGGATCGCGCCCATCATGAAAAATCCGCCGACGAAATGGTAAAGGCTCAACGCCGCAATGATATCGCCGCCGCTCATCAGATTCGCCGACGGGCGCGTCATCTGATAGATCAATGTCCCGCCGACGGATGCCATCACGAGGATGTAGAATCCGGTAAACTGTTTGTAATTGAATAAGCGGTTATTCGGCTCATACAACTTTCGCGATGCGGCGACCGCAAAGACGAGCATCACGAACGCCAACATTGCCCGCGGGCCAAGATAAACCAGCCAGGGCGTGCCACCCGTTGCACCCGCAACAATTCCGCTATAAAGCCACTGGCCGGACATCCGACTCATCATCATGAAGAGAATCACGACTGAAATCACGACCATCGAACCCTGCACTGATTTGGACCGTTTGTAGTTTGTCGAATTAAACACGCCCCACGCTGAGATTGCCATCGACGCCATAAACAGCGTCGCGTTGAACGAAAGAATCTCGCGCATCGAAACGCCGCCGAAGATGAACGTCAGCGCGAGCACCGGCAGCGTACACGCAAAAATCAACAGCAAGAAGCACGCGGTCGTCAGCAGGCAGCCGACGACAAACGTCGTTGAACTGAGCGTCGTGACGCGCAGGAAATCGAACGTGTCTTTTTCCTTCTCGGCCGTCGCCAGCCCTGCCGTCAGCATCGGCGCGATCATGATCGCCAGGATGAATTCCACGACGCGCATACCGGTGAAAAGCGTCGTCCCGATCTTGCCGATCTCAACCAGCAGATCGCGCGCGGACATTTGATCCGCGTCCCACGGATACGAGGCAAACATCAGCAGGCTGCTGACGCCTCCCAGGGTGATGAGATAACCGATGAGCGACCACGAAAACGCACGGCCCCTCATTCGACGCCGGATCTCGCGCGTCAGAAGCGGATTATCCAACAACCAGGCCAGCGAGCGCGTTTTGCGTATCCGATCGAATCGTGTCGCCATCGTTTACTGCACCGCGCCTTTGGTGATCCGCATGAAGATATCTTCCAGATCAACTTCGAGCTCTGCGAACGACGAGACACGCACGCCACTACTGACCAGGTGTTCCATCAGCGGGCTCGTATCCTCAAGATCGAAATCGACGTATGCCCGAATCGTTTCGCCTTCGAGCTCGACTCGCTCAACCAGCTCGTGACCTTCGAGCGCCGCAGCCGCGCCGTCGGCATCGCTTTTCACTTTGATCTCGATCACCCGGGCGCCGTGCAGCTGCTTCATGATTTCTTCGACCGGCCCCGAAACCAGCAGCTTGCCCTGTTCGATGATGCCGATCGTGTTACAAAAATCCGAGAGCTCGGTCAGGATGTGCGATGAAATCAGAATCGTCTTGCCCATGCGCCGCAGCTCGGAGAGCAGCTCGCGCATCTCGATCCGAGCGCGCGGGTCCAGGCCCGAAGCCGGCTCGTCGAGAAGCAGAACCTTGGGGTCGTGAACGAGCGTCTTGGCCAGGCATAGCCGCTGCTTCATCCCGCGCGAAAGCGCTTCGACGTAATCGTTCTTCTTGACCATCAGGTCTGTGAGTTCAAGAACGTCGTCAATGATACGAGGCCGCCGTCCGGGGTCGATCTTGTATGCCATCGCGAAAAAATCGAGGTACTCCCAGACCTTCATGTCATCATAAACGCCGAAAAAATCCGGCATATATCCGATCACCCGTTTGACGTCGTCGACGTGTTTGATGACATTATACCCGCAGACTTCGGCATAGCCATCGGTCGGCCGGACGAGCGTCGCCAGCATCTTGATCGTCGTTGTCTTGCCCGCGCCGTTCGGACCAATGAAGCCGAAAATATCGCCTTCGTTGATCTCGATATCGAGTCCGTCGACGGCCGTCAGTTCGCCGAATCGTTTTGAAAGTCCAACTGTCTTGATCATGATTCCTGCACGTCTCCTCCCGGTCTTTTCGTCTTATCTCAAATACCCGCCGAAATCCGGCGGCTCAAACGCCGCGTCTCCTTCCGGGGCTCCGGTTTCGGCTTCCGCCTCGGCTTCGTCCTTCGGGGTTGCCCGGTCAATCCGGACCCCGCCTCGGGGTCTCAAAGTCAGATTGCAAATGACACTATCAACGCCGAGGCCGTATCCACTACCACCAAGCCTGTTTACAAAGTTGGCTTGCGCATTAGCTGGGGCGTTGGCTGGAGGGGTAAACGCCTTCGCGCTCAATCGCAGGCGCACCAACGGACCAAAGGGATTTACCCAATTCGGCCTGATCTCGAATGTGTATCGCGCCGGCTCCACATTCGGTTTCGCGTTCCGGATCGGGCTTGGGTCTGGCCCACGCAAGGCTTCTTCCCACCGGCCGGTCACGTAATCGAATCCATAGACGGTCAACACGTTTGTATACGGCGTGTGGGGGACCGTCACGGAGCCCGATACGAATTCAATTTCAGTCCCGGTTTTCGGGGCAGAGATCACCATCTCAACCCAGGAGTCATTGAGCGTGCAAAGGTCGGTCTGCCCTTGAAAAAAGGTCGTCCCTCGGGGGTCGTAAGCATAAATCGAGCGCCGCAGCAGTTTGTTGGTCGTTAGCTTTACCTCGCCCTCAAGCTCGACGGGAAGCTCAACCTCGACCAGACCGACGAACTGATCGAAATCAGGCTCGGGATTGATCTTGACCTCACTGCGCCAATCGATCTGGCGTGCGACGAGCCGGCAACGCATCTGGGGATGATGCGGCCAAAGAATTGGATACCGCTCCAATGCGCCCCTTCTCAGGGCATTGGACGCCTCGCGCTCAAATTCCGAATCGTCGTCGGTAAATGACCCTGGGTCGGGCCAGACGTTCTTACGTCTGTCCATGGCAAACTCTCTTTCCAACTCCACGCCCGCCGCCAGATCGCCAAGCAAGAACTCGCGTTTGCCCAGATATAGCCGCGCGTCGCCAAGCACCGCTTCGGTTCGATTGCGAACTTCAAGACGCAATCGCTCCCCGCCGGAATGCACGACCACTCGGCCTTCGATATCGCCTTCGATGCGCATCGGCTGCTCGCCGAGATAAAAATTCATCTTCCACTGCTCGGCCGGATACGCAAGCCGATGCCCCAGCCCTCCGGTAACGTCAAGCCGGGCGACGTCACCCGAAGCGGCCTTCTGAAGCGCCGCCCCGCCGCCTTGATTCCAACCAGGTCCAACCAACGTCTGGAGAAAGACCGGTCCATAATCCGCGGGGTTATCGTAATAGCTTGCCGTCGGAAAGACCGAACCCGTCTGACCCGCGTCGAATCCATAGACGCGGCGCCGTGGCGAGAACTGAACGCCGTAAGACAGCAGCAGCCCTTCGGAACTGCCCTCGCCCAGATGCAGGATCTCGGCGCGCGCGTAATGCTGATCGCCGCCCTTTGAGACGACGCCATAAGCGTACACAGCGAGGAAGAAGACAATCGATAGCACGGGGATGGTCGCCCAGGCCAGCTCAAGCCGCCGCCGCTTGCGCAGGAGATAAAAATTCAGCGGGCCCACGACCGCGACGAAAAGCATCAGCAGACTCGTCACGACCCAAATATTCGGCAGCAGCAGAACACCGGAGAATTTCGGATCGATCTGAGCCGCGGACCAGTAATGACGAGCCCGAAGATCCTCGCGAACCGGCGCCATCAGGATGCCTTCAAGGAGCATCCGGAGGCGCTGCCCGAACGGACTTTTCAACCCGGTGTCATTGAGCGAAGTCGGGTCGACCGCAAGCGCAATCACCTCGCCCGCTCCAACCGGGACAGCCAGGGCCAGATCGCCGGCAGGCGAGGCCCAGAGCGTGCGCGCCGCCGCTCGACGCTCGCCCCAGAGCGAGACAAGCGTCAGCTCCTCTCCCGAACCCGGCGCCAACTCGCCCAGGCTCATCTCGGCGACGCCTTCGATCTCGGCAGGCAGCAGATCGGTGAGCCAGGGATCGGTCCGAATCGCCGCCTGATTGCGCGGAGTCACGACGATGAGCCGCCCGCCCAGGCCGATCCAGGTTCGCAAGGCCGCGAGTTGGGTTTCGCTCAATCGCCCGGTCAGCCTGCTGCGCACGAGCACCAGCCGGACGGCATCGTATCCTTTATGATCGGCAGGCAGGGCTTCGGGGCCGACGGTGTGGATATTCGCCCGGGGAGAGACCGCCGACGGAAAGCTGGACGTATCCTGACCGTCGATCACCAACAAAACCGTAGGGGTGATGTGAGTCTCAAGCCTCAGATCGAGGCCGACGCCGCCCCGCGCCCCCGCCATCGGCGAGAAACTCGTGCGCATGACCGTCGATCCGCGCGTGTCGACAAGGCTGACTTCGACATCCTGACCACGGCTGGCCAGGATCACGCTCATCTCGACGAGCTTGCGCGAGTTGCCGGGAAGCTCAATCTCGCGGACATATTCGCTTGGGGTTCCGTCGTTACTGACGATCAAAACCCGCAGGGTCCCGGCGAAATCCTTGATCCGTTCCTCGGGCCGCTGGGGATCGGGTGAGTTATCGAGCAGCAGGCGCAGTGGCGTCCACGCGCCCGAGACGAACGTGCCGTCGAATCCGACGCCCGCGTTGATCGTAATCTTTGCCTCGGCGGGGCGGGCGCCGAGCGCGCACAGGACGAGGGCAAGAAACAGGGGTGGGAATGTTGCGAATCGCAATCGCCGTCGCGGATGTTCTCCGCAGCGGCGTTTGGGTGGCTTCAAATTATCGGGCTCCTGCGGACCGTTGTCCTCGATTACTGTAGTGGAATCGTTCGTCGCGCACCATGCCAATTCCGCGTCTCCATGATAGAAAGGACGCGTAATTGCTCGAATCTTCAGGCTGGAAAGTCTCGGTGAGGTGGTGTAGCCTTCACCATCCAAGACGCGAGCCGGATTCCGTCTTTTTCCCGCACTTATGGGCGGCCAAAAACTTAACGAATTGGACTGAAGCGATGAAAGCGACGTTTTCACGTCAGACCTTGCTGTCGGGCATCGGCCTGACCCAGAACATTGTCTCGACTTCGAGCACTCTGCCGATCCTCTCGAACCTTCTGTTTGAGGCTGATTCAAGCGGGGTCAACCTGATCTCGACCGACTTGGAGGGCTTCGCCAAGGTCCGGCTCGAAGCAACGGTCGCCGAGGCGGGAAGGGTCACCGCGCCGGCAAAGACGCTTGCCGATATCGTCCGCTCGCTGCCGGACGACGAGGTCGCGCTAACGACTTCGGGCACGCGGATGACGCTGACGTGCAATCGCAACGTCTTTCACCTCTCGACCATGACGGCGGACGATTTCCCTGAGTGGCCCAAATCCGAATCCGGCGTGACGATCACGATTGAGCAGAGCGATCTTCGCCGCCTGCTTCGCAACACTCTTTTCGCAATGCCGGGACGCGATCCGCGTAAGGTTCTGATGGGCGCGCTTGTGGAGGTCTCGGCCGATCGTCTCACCATCGTCGCCACCGACGGCAGAAAGCTCGGCAAGGCCTCGACCGAACCCACCGAGTTCAAGGGCGAGGGCGAGAAGAGCGTCATTATTCCCGGCCGGGTTTTGACCGAAATCGAGAAGTCGCTCGGAGATCAGGGCGAGGTGAAGCTTGAGATCTCGGATCAACGCGCCGTATTTAATCTCGACAACCTGAAGCTGACCTACCTGACGAGTCTGATCGAAGGCAAGTTCCCGCAGTATCAATCTGTCATTCCGGAAACTTTCACCCGCGAGCTTCAGCTTCCCACGGCCTTGGTGGACGACGCCATCACCCGGGCGGCGATCCTCGCCGAGCGCAAACATCACTCGATCATCTTGAGTTTTGGCAGCGGCATGATCGGCGTGCGCGCGCAATCGTTCGAGGATGGCTCGTATGAAGGCGAGGTCGGCATCGATTACGACGGGGAGCCATTCAAGTTGGCGTTCAATTACAACTATTTGCATGATGTCTTCCGTGTGGCTCCAGACGCAACCATCACAATGATGGTCAAAGAAAGCACGGCGCCGGTCGTTTTCGTCTGCGCGAGTGACGCCAATTCGCTCTATCTCGTCATGCCGGTTCGCATGCACGATCTTCAAGGTGAAGAGGCCGAGCCTGCCGGCGTCGGGGCCGGCGATCACGCTTGATCGAGATCTATCTATTGAAATGTACGGCGGTGCGCGCTTGCGGCATCTCAGCCCGCGCAAGCGAATGCAGATCGTGATGGTCGGCGCCTTCGCGTTGGTCTGCTATCGGGTGAGGTAATTATGGCACGGCGACGACGCAAGCGAATTTCAAAAGGAAATGGCGGCGACGATCGACCTGCGCAGGGTCGGGCGGGCGGCGGCGCGCATGCGGATCGCGATGCTTCCTCGAAAAGCGGAGCGGATCCCCGCGTCGTCATTGGGATACTGGCGGGATTCGCCGCGCTCTCAGCTCTCGTATTCGCTTCCTCGTGGCCGGGGTATGTCATGTCGATTCGGACGCGGTCCGCTGAGGCGGCGATCGATGAAAGGCGGTATGCGGACGCCATCGAGCCGCTGGAGCTAATTGTCGAGAAGACCCCTTCGGCGTGGCGCAGGCAAGTACAGCTGGGGGATTGCTACCTCGAAACCGGAGAACCTGCTGAGGCGCTCGTGGCATACGCGACGGCGCTCGAATTCAATCCAAGGCTTGAGATCCGGGCCAAGATTGGCATCGCGTATTTCAATGACGACCCCAATTCAAGGCAAGCAATTGACAATTTGCTTGCAGCGCGGCAGGCCGATCCCAGGGACGCAGAGACGAATTATTATATCGGCCTGTATCAAATGCACCACGAGCGATATCGCGAAGCGGCGAACGCATTCCGTGCCGCGAGCGCCGACCCGGAACTCCTCGAAAAGGCCAAGCCGTATCTTGAGCAGATCAAAGTTGCCCTGCTCGGCTCCAGCCAGCCCCCGCCCGGTTGAATCCCTCCAGAAGAACATCGACCTCCGCACCTCGCCCGCCGGGCATAATCCGGGGCCCATCGAGTCCTCCAGAGGGGCATTGAAGGCGGCAAGACAAGCGCACGGCGAAATTGCTTGATCCGGCCGCTGGGAGGGTAAAGAATCGTCCTTGGGGAACATGAAAAAGGGCGAGGCGATGCCATGTGCGCCATTCGAATATTAATCGTCGAAGACGACCGCGACATCGGGGATTTATTCCAGGCCGCTCTTGAGCCTCCTCATGAGTGCCTTCGAGCGGCAAATGGCATGGAAGGCTTTCAGATGGTGCTCGATGGCGAACCGGACGTCATCGTCACGGACATCATGATGCCCGTGATGGATGGGTTCGAGTTCATCGAGCGCGTGCGTAAGGATCCACGATTCGAAGATTTGCCCGTGGTCTTTATTTCCGCGTTGGGCTCGAGGGAAAAGATCAAGCACGGTTACGACATCGGCGGGGCCCTATTCCTGACCAAACCGATTCCACCGTTACGACTCCAGCGCAATCTCGAAATTTTCTTCAAAGACCATGACATCGTAGAGAAGCCGAAGAGCCGCGATATTGAAGCCGTCCGAAGCGGACCGCCTGTGGCAGACCCGCCGGCCCCGGAGCAAACCGACGAGACTGAAGTTTCCCGGCATGATGAGATGACTCCGAAGGCACAGCTTGCGCATCGTCCGCCCATAGCGACTCTGAACGAGGCGGTCGAACACGCCAGGACCGAGGCCGAATCAAAAAGAGCCCGAGATGCAGAAGCGGCTGCGGAGCACGAGGCAAAGGTTAAATCCAAACACGAGGCGAAGGCCCAGGCCGCGCACGACGCCAGCGCGAAGGCCGGGAAGCCGGCGCAAGAGGGGGCGGAGTCGAGACGCGCTCCAAAAGCTGGAAGCGTCAAGGCCCGAGCGGGTCTGACAACGCCGATGACTGCCAGTATCAATTCACTCAAAACCCGAGTGCTTCTCGTCGAGGATGATCCGGACGCCCTGGAATTGATGTCCCTGGGAATCGAAGAGGATTACGAAGTGATCCTGGCTCGCAACGGGCTTGAGGCGATCGAACGGGCCGCTCGCTGGAAGCCGGATATTTTCGTCATCGACGGGATGCTCCCCAAAATGACCGGATATCAGATGGTCTCCATGCTCAAGAAGAACGCATCGTTTTCCACCACTCCGATCATATTCATCTCAGGCAAGACGACCATTCGCGATAGACAGTATGTGAATAAACTGGGCGTGCGAACGTTCCTCGCGAAACCGTTCGAGATCGCAGTTCTCGTCGAGGAAATCAGGAAGATAGAAGCGGAGTCGGGATTTAAGATTCGAGAAAATCGCCCGCCCTACCAACAGTTGTCGTATGAACTGGCGGGTGAGCAGGATCGACGCCGGTAGGATGGGTCCACTTGAACGCCTCATGGACAGATACGGGCTTGTGCGGGCTTCGGAGCAAGACAAACAGGTGAAGACCGCAAGCGCTGCGCGCCGCTTCGGTGGCGTGGCGCAGGTGAGTCGCATCAGTTGACGACAAATATGGAAAGCATCGAATTCGCAAAACTGCCCGACGGCATCATCGTCATCAGAGTATCCGGCAAAGGGAATCATCAAAACAGTGCGTCATTGCGTCGGGTGATGGAATTGACGAGCACCCACGAATCGTGCCCGAAGTATATCTTCGACCTGGAGAAATGCACGACGATGGACTCGACGTTCATGGGCGTCATGGCGACGATCGGGCTTAGGCAACACCGGTCGGCCAGAACGCGGGGAATCATCCTTAACCCCACTTCAAACGTCGCCAGGCAGCTCGACCTGCTTGGGCTAAAGTATATTCTGGACATTCGCGGGGGAAAAGGCGATGAAGGCGCCCCCTCGGCTCCGAGCCCGAGGCGGGGATTCTCGGCCGTCGATACTCCAGAAATGACGCGCCTGGACCGAATTATCATGATGATCGAGGCGCACGAGCAGCTCGCGGATATCGACAAAGGCAACGCCGTGAAATTCCGTGGCGTCCTGGAAGATCTGCGCAAGAGCCTCGGTCGCGCCAGCAAAGATTAAAGCATGACGACAAAACTGACCAAGGCGAGCCGATTGCGGTTCGCCCCGAGCCCGACGGGAACGCTTCACGTCGGTGGCGCCCGTACGGCGCTGTTCAACTGGCTGCTTGCCCGAGGCTGTGGCGGCAAATTCATCCTGAGGATCGAGGATACGGATCGCGAGCGCTCGACCGAGGAATCGGTCCAGGTCATTCTGGACGCGATGGCGTGGCTGGGCCTGGACCACGACGAAGGCCCGTTCTATCAATCGCGCCGTGGCGAGCATTACGCCTTGGCGCTCGCCACACTGCGCGAAAGCGGGCGGGCTTATCCGTGTTTCTGCACGGCCGAGCGCCTGGACGCCCTGCGCAAGCAGGCCCGGGCCGATGGGACCGCGTTCGTTTACGACGGCCTTTGCCGCGCGCTCGGCGAGGATGAACGGGCGAGCCGGATCGAAAAAGGCGAGCCGCATGTCATTCGGTTTGCCGTCGAGCCGGGCTCAATCACTGAGTTTGACGATATGATCGGCGGGCCGAGGCCGTTCGAGAACGACCGGCTCGGCGATTTCGTCATTCGGCGCAGCGACGGCTCGCCGATTTATCACCTCACCGTCGTCGTCGACGATCACGAAATGGAAATCACACACGTCGTGCGCGGAGACGATCACGTTTCGAACACGCCGCGTCAGCTTCTTCTGTTCGACGCGCTCGGATGGGATCGCCCGCACTACGCTCACCTGCCCCTGATTCAGGGCGCGGATAAGGCACGACTCTCCAAGCGTCACGGCGCGACCAGCGTGCTCGAATTCAAGCGCGAGGGGTTCTTGCCCGAGGCCATGATCAACTTTCTTGCCCTGCTCGGCTGGAGCCTCGATGCGGAAACCGAGCGTCTGACACGCGCCGAGCTGATCGAGAATTTCTCGCTCGATCGAATCAACCGTTCGGCGGCAGTGTTCGACAAAACGAAACTGGAGTGGATGAACGGCGTCTACTTGCGCTCCAAGCCGCTTGACGAAGTGACGAAGCTAGCCCGGGATTTTTTCCGCCTTGACCCGGATGATGCCCTCGACCTTATCAGCGACAAACGGCTCGATGAACCGTGGTTCGAATCGATCGTCGCCCTGGAAGTCGAACGCTCGCGAACGCTTGGAGAGATGAGACGCAATCTGGACTGCTTCCTTGTTGCTTCGCTCGAGAGCTATGAAGAGAAGGGCGCGCGCAAACATTTGCTCAAGCCGGGTGTATGCGAGCAACTCGCCCGAACCGCCGAGGCCCTGCGTGCGGTCGAGAATTTCGAGGCCGAGGGCCTGGAAGCCGCCCTGCGGAGCCTGGCCGAGCGCGAAGGTCTTTCCTTCGGCAAGGTCGTGCATCCGCTGCGGATGTCACTGACGGGCCGATCGGCCTCGCCGGGGATTTTTGACGTGCTCATCGCCTTTGGCAGAGAGACAAGCCTGGAACGAATCGAGCAAGCGAGAGAGTGGATCGAGGCCCAACCCCCCGCATCAGAATCGCCGGCATCAGAATCGCCCAGACAGGAGCAAGCAAGGTGATTCGGCTTCGGACCCTGGACAACGGCGTGCGCATCGCGACGGACTCGATGAAATCGGTTCGATCGTGCTCGGTGGGACTGTGGATCGAGCTTGGCAGCCGCTGGGAGGGGCCGCGAGAATACGGAATCACGCACTTCATCGAGCACATGCTCTTCAAAGGAACGGGCCGGTTCACCGCCCTCGAACTTGCCGCCGAATTGAATCGCCTCGGCGGGCAGTTCAACGCGCATACGGGCCAGGAGGCGATGTGTCTGCACGCGCAATGCGTCGACGCCAAGGCCCCTGAAGTCTTGGAACTGCTTTGTGAAATGCTGCTCGAATCCACTTTCGCTGAAGATGAAATCCGGCGCGAACGCAACGTGGTCCTCGAAGAATACCGAATGTATGAAGACAACCCTGAGGACCTTGTATACGACCTTTACTATCGAGCGCTCTGGCCGAAGTCTGGCCTGGGCCGGCCGATCCTGGGAAGCAAGTCGTCGATTGGCCGCCTGTCTGGAGCGGCAATCCGGCGTTACATGGATCGCGAATTCGAGCCGGGCCGAATCCTGGTCACGCTGTCGGGAAGCTTCGATGGAACCGCCTGCTCGCGAGTGATCCGCCGCAAGCTCGGAGCGATCCCTCGACGGCGCAGATCCAAGCGCGTGGACCGAAGCCGGCCGGGAGCCGAACGCGTGATCTACGAGCCCCGCGATCTGGGGCAAATGCACTTTTGCCTCGGCACGCTCGGACCGAAACGAACCTCGCGTGATCGCTACGCGTTCGGGTTGCTCAATATGATGCTCGGCGGCGGGATGAGCTCCCGGCTGTTCAACGAAGTTCGCGAGAAGCGCGGGCTGGTTTATTCCATCCAATCCTTCGCGCAGACTTTCCGCGATACGGGCGGCTTCGGGATCGCGGGCTCGACGAGCCCGGAAAACTTCGAGCAGGTCCTGGAGCTGAGCCTCGGTGAACTGAGCCGCGTGTGCACAGAACGCGCGAGCGACGAGGAGCTCGATCTGGTCAAAGAGCAGATCATCGATTCGATTCTTATGAGCGTGGAGAGCACTTCATCTCGGATGACCCGGCTCTCCGATGCCATCCTCACGACGGGCCGGGTGATCCCGTACGGGAGGATTATCGAGAGCGTCCGCGCGACCGGGCCGAACGACTTGAGGCGCGTTGCGCGCAAATACTTCGGCGGACGCAGATTGGCCGGCGCACTCATCGGCCCCAAAGGGACTTCAACGCGCGCGTTGCGGCGGCGAATCTAAAATGTTGAGATTGATCGACCAGGGACGGCGACAATGACGAGCATGAAGACGATGCACAAGATGGCGCGGGGCTTAATGGCCCTGTGCTTCGTGGCGCGGGGCTTCATCCTCGCGTTATGCATGACGAGTTCGGGGTGCATGCTTTTCGCGCCGCCCGCGCAACCGCTCGAAGGCGTGATTCGCGAATCGTTTTCCGTCCGGGTTTATGTGCCGCAAACTGCGGAGCCGGCCCAGATGGAGCCCCCTGAGGCAGAGCAGATCCTTCTGAGCGATCTCGCCGCGACGCAGGATTACACGGCCCAAGGGCAAGGCGCGTTCCCTTCGAACAGTTCCAGTCCGGTTCAACGCCTGGGACTCGCCCGGGCCCAGGCCAGGCGCGCGGCCCTGGAATCCCTCGCACGAAACATCCTTGACGCCGAGTCTGCCGGAGGACGTCAGCTCAACGTATTGCTGCCGCCCGAGAGCCCCAGACGAGATCGGCTCGAGGAGGCCATCGAGTTTCAGGCTCGGGTGGATTTCAGCGAGTTGGGCAATGAGGTGATCGCCGTCGCGACGC
>JAJFLK010000353.1 GCA_021772735.1 Candidatus Sumerlaeota bacterium
AGTTAAGAATATTCGAGAGGGGGCGATTTTCTGGTTTTCGGATCGTTGCCCGGCCCAATTCTGGGCGTTTCGGCCCAAAGGGATTGAGCGCTAAATCGTCATTGAATTGGCGATTTGAACCATCCGCCGCAAAGCGCATCCAATAATTTGACGATGATGATTTCAAGATCCGCTGCAGGAATCTCGACAATTCCACCGTCGTCGATTATAAACGGGGTTGATCAGGGGTTGAGCTCAGGCGATGACCGGACGGGCCATAACCGCGACGCGGGGGGAAAACGAATCATGACTCGTGAGAGCAACGAGGAATTGCAAAAGGCGGGAGGCTCCGAACACTACGACGCCGTCATCATCGGCGCGGGGCTGGGAGGGCTCAGTGCTGCGGCGTACCTCGCCAAGTCCGGCGAGAAGGTGCTCGTCCTCGAGCATCATTCCGTCCCCGGCGGTTACGCTCATGAATTCAAGCGTGGGAATTTCCGATTCGAAGTCGCTCTGCATGCATTGGACGGCATCGCTCCGGGCGGGCATCTCGAACCGGTCCTGACAGACCTGGGCGTCATGGACCGCGTGAAGATCAATCGGCTCGATCCCTTTTACACGGTGAAATACCCGGAGCATGAATTCGTCGTTCGCACCGATATCGACGCCACCGTCGCCGATCTTATCGTCGCCTTCCCGCACGAGACCGAAGGCATCGGCGAGCTGTTCGCCGCGATCCGGCGCGTCTACGACCAGGTCCGTGAGTTCTCGGCCTCGGCCGAAAAGAACGGTCGCCCGCCCATCGACGAGATGCCCACGCGATTCCCCGATATGCTCGCCGCAATGACGCGCACCTGGGGCGATTACATGGCTGAGTTCATCAAAGACGAGAAGCTCAAGGGCGTCGTCAGCACGCTGTGGGGATACGCGGGTCTTCCGCCGAGCCGGCTCAGCGCCGGACTATTTATTCTGATGTGGACCAGTTATTGGATGCACGGCGCGTGGTTTCCCGAAGGTGGATCCATGGCGATCAGCCGCGCGATCGAAGAGGAGATCAAGGCGCACGGCGGCGAGATTAGATATCGGCAGACGGTCGAGCGGATTGAGATTCGCGACGGGCGCGCTGTCGCCGTCGAGACGCACAAGGGCCTGCGCGTCGAGGCGGACCTCGTCGTCAGCAACGCGAACGCGCCGGATACGCTGCTCAAGATGGTCGGCCGCGAGCACATGACTGAGCCCGTCATCGCCAAGGTCGAGAAGGAGAGGCCGGCGGCATCGAACCTCGTCGTTTATCTCGGTCTCGATAAAGACCTGCGCGCCGAGGGGTTCCAGCATCACGAATATTTCCTCTGCAACACCTACGACGTGGAGAAGTCGTACGCCGACATGATGGAGGGACGCTTCGACGCGACCGATATCGTCATCACCGACTATACGCACGCCAGTCCGGGATGCGCTCCGGAGGGTTGCAGCGTGATTGCGATCATGTGCCTGGCCTCGGGCGACTACGCCGATCAATGGGGCACCGGCGGGGATATGGAGAACTACCGGAAGAATCCCAAGTACATCGAGTTGAAGGAAGCCGCCGCCGAGACGCTCATCGCGCGCGCCGAGGCGGTCATCCCCGGTCTGCGCGATATGATCGTGAAAAAAGAGGTCGCCACGCCGCTGACGAATATTCGATACACGCTGAATCCCGGAGGGACGATCTACGGCACCGAGCACACGGTGGACAATATGTTTATCAATCGGCTATCGGCCAAGACGCCCGTGCCGAATCTCCTGCTGACAGGCGCGTGGGTGGGCGGCGGCGGCATGAGCGCGGCGCTGGTCTCGGGCCGCAACACCGCGCGCCGGGCGAAGAAGATTTTGAAGGAACGCACGGCTGAAGTCTCGGGGTAAGGGAACGCGGTCTGGCCGCGGTTGGTTGAACGGATGGCGGACGAACCGACCGCGCCGCCAATCGCCGCGCACCGGCCCGGCCAAGCGGCAGATTCGACGCGCTCAGCGGCCGGAATCTTCACTCCAAGCGGTATCGATCTCATCGAGTAGCCGGCTCGGGAATCACGATTGAGTTTGTCTTTGGCTTGGGTGGGAGCTCGGTGCGGAAATGAATGCCGCGCTCACGGATCTCGGCCGCTTCTTCGTCGGTCAGCGCCCTGGAGTGGCCCTTCACCGGGGCCTCCTCTCCGATAATCCAACTATTGATGACGTGGCCTCGAACCCTTGCGGAGGTGTGAACGCCGACCCGATACCAGTAATCCGTATCGGCTTCGACCTCAAGATCGTAATACGCGTACTCCTGGGGAATCGAAGTCGTGCCTTTGGCCGGGAGGGGGTCTCCATCATTAATCAAAATACAGGAAAATTTACTTGAGGTCGGGCATCGATAAACCGAAAAACCCTTGGCGTCATCCTCGGATTTAGTTGTCCAAGTCAGGCGGATTCGCGGATCGCCAGCCTTGGCGACCTTTGTCGCTTCGGTTGCGAGGGCCGGCTCGGATTCGTCAGCTGCCGGGATTGTCCCGGTCGTTTCGGTCTGGGGCGCTGCGGGGACTGCCTTATCCCCGCTGGTCTCCTCAGTGCCACCGCAGCCGGCTGTCAAGATCAGGGCAAGGCTCACCCCGCAGACCAAGGCACGGAGCGCCGGGCTGAGCGCGAATGACGCTAATTTCTCTGAAGGTTTCAACACAGATACATGTCTCCTTGAAAAAGAGAACGGGCGCGAAGGCCGAAACCTCCGCGCCCGAACTTTCACGTTAATGCGAGATCGGCCGGAGCCGATGCTGGACAGTTTCTAGTTGATCGAGAACGTCGACAGCTCGACTGGAACTGCGTTGCCTGCGCCCGGCGTCGGAGGGGCTGCGATAAAGGAAGTGTTGATGAAAGCGCCGCCGGCGCCATCGCCGATCCGCTGGCTCGAGTCGGTGTCTTTCGATACACCGCCGCCCTCGTTGACCAGGGCCTGACCCGTAACAAAGCAAGCCGCTGCAAGGGCCGGGTCGGCACTTGAGAAACCGACATGGTAGGTCATGCCGTCAATCGCCGTGCCCGCGCCGGTTAACATGTCCGTGTCATTTGGGTAGGCAGCAGCCGTGGTTCCCGTCAGAAGGACCAAGCCGTCCTGGCCATTTTGAATAGCATTCGTCGCGTTCCAGAAGCCACCGACTAGAGCGTCAAGGTCGAGATTGGGGACACCCGTGACGCCGATGACATAGAAATCGCCCGACGCGATCGTGCCTGTCAGATCCACTGCATCGTAGGAAAGATCGTCCGAACCGTTGACCTGAGCCAGAACGTAACTGCCGGCCGTCAGATCGACCGGTGCGCCGCCCGCGTTGTAGAGTTCGACGAACTCAGCAGTGTCGGTGCCCGTCTGATCGGCATCGACTTCATTGATGAGAACCTGCGCGCTGGCCGTTGTGTAGCTGAGTGCCGCGATCGCAAATGCGGCAAGAATCGTACTAACTTTCTTCATGATGTCTAATTCTCCATATCCCTTTTCGTGAATTGAGCTCCTCGCCCTCGCGGGAGCGTAGGATCATTTACAAAACTCGGGGCAGAGCCCCAAAAAAATCAAATCGGTTAGCCGGGCCCGGATTTTCCGAGACCCGAGAATCAAAACCTTCTTGTCCTCCTTTTCTTTGAAATGGAACCGAAAATTTAGGTCGGAAAAAATAATTGACCACCTGACATAGGTCCGACTATTTGTCCAACTCCACGCACGACGCGCCCCAAGTGTTCGACTGCACGCTGTCTGCATATGCCAAAACGGCCTCACAAACTCCTAAAAGAAGCTCAATCTAAACGGGATTCAAAACGCCAGCCTCCGCCGGTGATACAACCGAGAAACCATGCGAGCTACATATTGCTCCTTATTCACAAGAAATTTACATGACGTTCCCCGAGAATGTCAACCCCCCCACGCTCATTTATGTCCATTATTTACAGACCGCAGGGGCGCCGATTAAAGCGATCAGCGCCACCAATGGCTTCATTCGTCCACAATTCGCCCCGCCAGGCAAGCCCTTTTGCGCGTAAGTGACTCAAATTCAAGGGCCTTGGAATCCCGCTTGAGGTCCGATATACAATCCGGCGAGGGTCTCATAAATCCCGGTCAGACTCTCCACCATTCGCTCGACCCTGAAATTGCGTTTGAATCGTTGTCGTGCCGCGACCTCCATTTTGCGCCGGGCGTCCGGGTCGCGCAGAAGCCGGCCGATGGCGGTGGAGAGGGCTGCGGGCAGCGCTTCGGCCGGGTACGCATTGCACAGGAGCCCCTCGACGCCATCGGTAATTATTTCAGGCACGCCCCCGACGCGAGTCGCCACGCACGCGCGGCCCGCGCGCATCGCCTCGATCAGAG
>JAJFLK010000354.1 GCA_021772735.1 Candidatus Sumerlaeota bacterium
GATCCCTGGAGTGATATCGAAGCGCGTTATCCGCGCGGCGCCAGGGTCAAGGGCAATGTTACCGGGCTGACCAAGTTCGGTGCGTTCGTCGAGATCGAACCCGGAATCGAAGGCATGATTCACGTCTCGGATTTCTCCTGGGAGCAGCGGGTCGAGCAACCGCGCGACGTCGTTGAAAAGGGCCAGGAAGTCGAGGCTTCGATCCTCGCGATCGATCGCCAGAGGCGGCGCATTTCGCTTGGCATTAAACAGCTCAGCGCGAGCCCGATCGAGGAGTATTCGAACTCCCACCGTATCGGCGACCATGTCGAAGGAGAGGTGACCAACGTCACCGACTTTGGAGTGTTCGTTAAACTCGCCGATCGGATCGAGGGATTCATTCACGTCTCCCAGCTTGAGCGCAGCCGTGTCGAATCTCCTTCGTCCGTATTCAAGGCGGGCGATACGGTCACCGCGGAGATAACCAAGATCGAAAAGGACTCGGGCAAGATATCCCTCTCCAGGCGCCAGATGCTCAAAAAGGAAGAGAAACGCCTGCTCAAGACCTACACCAAATCCTCCGAGAGCGGCGGCGCGAGCCTCGGCGAATTGATCGCGGGCCTTTCGCTGGACGACGATCTGCCAAAGAAATAGCGCGCCTTCGGGCGAGCGGAACGCGTTCGAAGAGTCCGAATCACGCCCGCCCTCTCTGCGAACATCTCATCCCGGCCCTTTATCCTTCATGATACACTCCGGCGCCTCTGGGCCACGCCCTTGACCCGCATGCCCATGAACCGCCGGTGGAGCGATCCGCGCACGTATGATGGTCGAGCTCGAACTTATCAAAGACGACCTTATCGGCGTTCGATTTGATTACGACGCGGTGTTCGTCAGGGGCATCAAGATGCTCACGCACCGCAAGTGGAACCCGCGCAAGAGGCGGTGGGAAGTCCACATCGGGCACCTCAAAGAGATCGTTTCGATATTCAACTTGCAGCCGGTCGCCATCCCATCGGCGATTCAGAAACAATTCGATGCGCACGCGAAGAAGCCTGCGCTCGTCGTCGAACTCGACGTGCTCCAGGGGCAAATTCACGGTCTGCGGTTTCCGATGCGCGAGATCGACGACGCTCTCTCCTATCCGCTTCCCGGCCATCGTTTCAGCCCCAAGTTCAAATCCGGCCGGTGGGACGGCAAGCGTCATCTGTTCAATACGAAGTCGTGCAAATTCCCGGCGGGTCTCTGGCCATACGTTCACAAGATTCTAAAGGCCCACGATCTGGAGTGGAAAACGAAGCGGAGCGGACGCGCCGCGAAAGCCTCGATTCAATTTCCCGAGCCCGCGACCGAGCTGCGCGATTATCAGACCAAGGCCGTCACGGCGGCATTGAAGAAGAAGCGCGGGATTCTTCAGATCGCCACGGGCGGCGGCAAGACGCTGATCGCGGCGCACCTGATTCAGAACCTTGGGCGTCGTGCGGTTTTCTTCGTCCACACGCGCGAACTTCTGCATCAAACCGCCGAGGTCTTCAGGAGCGAGCTCGGCGTCGAGATCGGCCTGCTGGGCGATGGCCATGCGACCACTGCGGATATTACCGTCGCCACACTGCAAACAGTCTCGCGCGTTTTCGACGTCGCCTTCGCGCGAGCCAAGGGGACGGCCGCAGAGCGGGCGCTCGACGAAGAGGCGGGCGCCACGCGCGAAGCGGCGACTCGCCTGGGAAAGCGCAAAGACGAGATTCGCGAGCACATCGAATCGGCCGAAGTCGTCATCTTCGACGAATGTCACCACGTCCCGGCCGATACCGCGTTCAAGATCGCCTTCAAAACGCCCAAAGCGCCGTTTCGATACGGCCTTTCGGCGACGCCCTGGCGCGACGACCACAACGATATGTTGCTCGAAGCAGCCCTGGGGCCTCGGCTGTGCAAGGTCAATGCCTCGAAATTGATCGACCTCGGGTTCCTTGTCCGCCCGACCGTCACAATGCATCTGGCGAAGACCGAAATCCCGATTCCGTATCGGGCCGATTACCCCGATGTCTACCGCAGTGCTATCGTGGAAAACCAGTTGCGCAATCGAGCGATCGCGGCTGCGGCGCGCGAATGGACCGCTCAAGGCCTGTCGGTTCTGATCCTCGTCGCTAAGGTCGCGCACGGTCGGCTGATCGAGGAGCTCCTGCCCGAGGCTGGATTCGCCTATGGGGCCCTCGATATGGAGACCCGACGCGCGCTCGTCCGCGATCTGGAACGGAAATTGCACCCGGTTCTTATCGCGACGACCCTCGCCGACGAGGGATTGGATATTCCGAGCCTCGATGCCGTCATTCTCGCCGGAGGCGGCAAATCGGCCACCAAGGCATATCAGCGTATCGGACGCGCCTTGAGGCCCGCGAAAGGGAAATCCGGAGCCCACATCATGGATTTTTTTGATCGCGCAAACTATGTTGAGGGCCATAGCGTTGAGCGGCTCCGCCTGTATCGCGATGAGCCGGCCTTCGACGTCGAAACGCGTGGATTCAAAGCATGAATCGCAAACAGTTATTCGTCCTCGTTAACTCCGTGCTGATTGCCATCGCCGGATTCTCTGTCTATTATCTGGCCACGGCGGAGTATGTGGAGCCACGAGAAATCGCGGAGGCGCGCCGGCAGCTGGAGCCCTCTTCGACCCAGGACGAAATTTCCGAGCCGCACGATCCCGGTCAATCTCTCCGCCTCAATGACGTTCGATTCTTCGATACGCTGATCGAGCTCACGCCCACGCCGACGAGGACGCCACGCGCGACGCCAACGCCATTCCCGATCAAGGATATGCTATATCCCTGGCGGATCATCTCGATGAGCGAGAATTCGGTGACCATCTTCGATCAGCAGTCCAAGGAAGAATTCGACATGACCGTCGGCGGGACCAACCGAAACGCGAAGCTCAATCAGCAGAGCATGGATGTTCAGCTTATCAGCGTTAATATTGACGCCGACCCCCTCGAAGCGACCTTTCGAAACACTCGAGGCGATACTTACACGATCAAGATGCAGTTCTAATCCGCATGCCGCACGATGGTGCTCCGTTGACTCAAGCCACCCCCCGCTTCCAATGCCGCCGCGCCCACACGGGCCGAGCCTTTGTCCTCACCTGCGCCTCGTCGCTCAGAGCGACGCTGATGCTCATCGGCTGTGCGCTTTTCCTTGTTATGCCAATCGCGCATGCCCAAGGCCAGGGAGGCCCGAATTCCGGAACTCGGCCGGGGCAAGAGCGCGATGGCGAGAGGGACGGCGAGCAGGGAATGGGTCGCCCTCGGGCACCGGGGCAGACGCAGGGGCGGGCGCCCGCCGCGCCTGCTGGCCAGACTCAGGCGCTGGCCGATCCGCGCGAGAACCCTATCGTCAAAACCTCCAAGGAGACCCCGACGGCAGCGGCTCAGATTCTCCCCCCAGCTCCGGCCGAAGCGCCCCGAATGACGTTGCTCGAAAAAGGACAGGCTCTCGAACGCATCACGGAAAAGATAAAAACCGGCACCGGAACCGTCGTTCGCGGGATGGGACAAACGCCCGGCACGCAGATCGACATCCGTGCGCGTGACAAAACGATCGAAGAGATCCTCGACACAATCGTCGCGGGCCAGCAGGGCTGGATCTGGGCCAAGCGCGAAGACGGCAGTTATGAGATTTGGGACGAGGCCTCATTCACAGATGTCGTCCTGCGCAACCGCGTCATACAGGTCGTCATTCCCATCCTCTACGTCAACGCTCAGGATCTCGTTCCGGCCATCGACGGCGTCAAATCCGAAGTCGGCCAGATCGCCGTCAACCCGCGAACGAACGAGCTGATCGTCACCGACCTGCCGGACAAGGTCGCGCTGGTCCGCAGCATTATCCGCGTGCTGGACGTGCAGCTATACACACAGGTTTTTTACGTTCGCCATGCTCCGTTCGAGGAGATTCAAGATCGGATCTCCGCGCTCAAGTCCGACCCTGGCGAGATTCAGATCGATCCGATCAACCGGCGAATCATCGTCACCGATACGTTCCAGAAGCTTAAGCAGATGGAGCAGCTCCTCGAACTGCTCGACATCGACCGCCCGATGCGGATCTATCACCTCAACTCCATCGGGCTGGAATCTTCGGACGCCACGGCTCTGATCGAAGACTTCATCACGCCCATCACGACAGCCGACGCCCAGGTCATCTACAACGAATCACAGGCGACTCTGCTGGTCAAAGACCTGCCCGACGTCCACGAGCAGATCCTCCAGATCCTCGAAGCGATCGACCGCACGCCGCGTCAGGTCTGGATCGAGGCCGAGGTGCTCGAAGTGCGCGAGGATTACCAACTCGGATTTTCGGTCAATGCGTCGTATTCGGGCGACTTGACCGGGGCCACGGCCGCAGGCCTGACCAATCCCTTTGGCATTAGCGACCTCACATCTCTCGATACAGGTACAATTTTCCCGATCGTGACTTCGTCCGCAGCGACTGGTGAAGGACTTAATCTCCGGATCCTACGCGGCGATCTTCAGGCCGAACTCAAGGCGATGCAGAGCGATAAAGACACACGCCAACTCCTCCAGCCGCGCCTGCTCGTTCGCAACCTGGAGGAAGCGCTCATCGAACTGACGATCCAAAATCCCCAGACGACGACATTCTTCAACAACAATAACAATACCGGCGGCGGTGGATTTACCTCGACCTCGGTAACATTCATTCCTTCGGGACTCACGCTCACGCTGACACCGACCATCAGCAATCGTGGGCTGATCGAAATGGATATCGATTTCGTGAACAGCATCGCGGAAACACTTAATATTCAGACCGGAAACGGAAACTCTCAGGACGCCGTCAGACTCGACGAGACGCACGTTCAGACGGTCATGATCATCCCCAGCGGCGAGACCCGTGTTCTGGGCGGCGCCGTGACACGCAACGAGAGCGAGGAAAAACGCGGCCTTCCGTTCCTCTCTCAGATTCCGCTGATCGGAGGCATCTTCGGCGCGCAAGACACCAGTTCGTCCAAACGAAACCTTTTCTTCTTCATCACGCCGACGATCGTGCAGGAGTCGCCGCAGGTCGATACACTTTACGAGCCGATCAACGATGCCGCGTGGGCTTTGGAGCACGGTGTCGCCATCGGACGACCCGGAGCCGTGCCGCCCGAAGAAAACCCCATTCCCGCTTCACTGCTGCCCTGGCTCGCCGAAGAAAACCCGGCTTCCATCGACGGCCTGGATCCAGAGGACGGAACTCAAGATCTCCGAAGCACGCTGGGTGAACCTGCCGGGGAACTGCCCTCGGGCGAGCCGATCCTACCGAGCGGGGAGGCCGAGATCGAAACGCTTCAGGGATTCCTGCACGATGAGCCGATCGAGAAGATCAATCCCGCCGCCGACGGCGATTATGTCGGCCCGGGAGTCGAACGCCTGACCGGCGGAACAACCGGCGAAGCCGGCCCTTCGGGCACGATCCGAAGCAGCACGAATGCGAGCGCGACGCCGACCCCGAAGCCGACACCCAAGCCCGCCGCGCCGACGCAACCCCCCGGAGCCGGCGCCTCGGGCAATCCCGATGACGCGCCTCCGAAGGGAGCCCCTCCGCCCGGCGTGGGCGCTCCTCCTCCGGGCCCCAGCCAGACCGAAACCCGCGTGCGCTAGCTATTTAATTAGGGACAGTTACCTATTTTTTTCTCGGTCGCGTTAACGGCGGGGTCAAGGCACAGGGCAAAAATAGGTAACTGTCCCTAATTAAATTCCCAGACCCATGGCCACTCATATCATCCAACCTCTCATCAATCGCTTCTGGCGCCTCGTCGCTCGGAACTGGCCTTTCGCCAAAGGCCGCACTCGCATCCAGCAAGCCGCCTGGCGGGGCATCAAAGGGCGCACCAAAGCGCACGACAGATTTGGATGTCTGTTCAACCTCGATCTCGACGAATTCGTTGATTGCGAATTTTACCTGCGCGGCGGATTCGAGACGGACGGCATCGAGCTGCTCGCTCGGCTCGCCGATGATCGAGGCTGCACGGCGTTCATCGACATCGGCGCATACATCGGCGCGTTCTCGCTTCCGCTAGCCAAGAGCCGGGGAATCGAGAAGGTCTATGGCTTCGAGGCCCATCCCGAGAATTTCGCGCGGTACGTCGCGAACATTGAGCTGAACGGTCTGGGGGACGTTATCGCGCCGTTCAAAGTCGCGCTTTCTTCGGAATCGGGCACCGCTCAGCTTTTTATTTCCGACGCGCGCAAAGAGATCAACGCTCTCAAACTGAACCAGGGCACGACCTCACTGGTGCGCAATCCCGATCGCCACACTCGCTCGATCGAAATTGCAAAGAAGCCGCTGGATGGCCTCCTCGATCTGGAGGGCCGGAGCCTGGCCATCAAGATCGACGTCGAAGGACACGAGGCCGAGGTGCTCGGAGGCATGAAGAATCTGCTGCGTTCCAATGCGTGTGTTTTGCACATCGAGATTTTCCCCGACCGGCTCGACGCGGTTGATGCGCTGCTCCGCGAACTGGGGCTGACGCGCCTCGGTCAGTATCGCCTCGAAGGCGACAACTATATTTATGCGAGCCAAACGCCTCGGGTGCAGGTATAACTGGCCTCGTCCGAATCAGGTTTTCTCATCGGGGAATGGCGTCATGGAGAAGCTCAAGAGCCGGCCCGCACTGTCGGCGTCGTCGCTGCTCGTTGTCGCGCTCGCCATCGCCGCTCTTGCCCGCCTGGTGCCCGTGGCGTTTGATACGCCCATCGGCCGTGACATCACCGAATACCAGAATGTCGCCGAGAACCTCGCCACACACCAGTGGTTCGGCATAGATATCAAGGCTTTCCACGCGTATGAATCTTCGGCCGTTCACTACGCCGGATACGCTCGCCCGCCGATGCTCCCGGTGGTTCTGTGGCTCTCCGAAATGGTCGGGCCTGCCGATTGGGTCGCTCGGCTCATCGGCCCCTTGCTTTATCTTGCCTCGCTGACTCTCGCCTGGAGCTTGCTGCGCGGATTCTTTTCCCCCATCGCGTCGTTCTGGACGGTCGTGCTGCTCGCGGTTCATCCGGGCCTGTGGCGCGTGTCGCTCCTCCCGCTGACCGAACCGCTTGTCCTAATGCTCGTGTTGCTCGCGCTCTGGGCCTGCCTGCGCAGCCCCCAACCGCTCATCAGCGGACTCGCTGTGGCGCTGGCCTTCCTCGGCCGGCCCGGAACTGCGGTCATCGGAGTGGTCATCGGCGCCGTCTGGGCGGCCCGGGCCTGGCGCGAACGTCGTCCGGCGGGCGTCATCGTATTCTGCTTCGCCGCGCTGCTCGGACCGGCGGCGTTGATCGCGAGTAACCTTGCGAACGGCGCGCCACCGCTCCTGACGGCCCAGGGATTTCTATGGCGCGTTGTGCGATTCGATGAGGCTGTATTTTATTTACACCGCAACCCGATCTACGATTCGGCGGCCGCGCTGATTGCCGATCGGGGCGCCGGATCCGTCGCGCGCGCAGTCGCAAAGAACATATACAATTACGGCCTCGCGCTGGGGAAAGCGTCCGATGGGCTGGCAATGATCCTGCCCTTGGTTCCGTTGGCATGGATGGGATTGCGCAAATCTCCACGCGTGGGATTCGCGGCCGCGCTTGGCGCCGTCGCCCTTGTGGATTTGACGCTCTACTGCGCTGCGTGGGCGACGTTTGATGCCGCGCGGTTTCTCACGTTCACGCGGTTCTTTGCCTTGATGTTGATTGTCCCACCCGCCTTCGAGGCGATCGCCGCGATGACAGCGGGACGTGAATCGTCCTCATCGGCTTCTCCGGGATCATCGGATTCTTCGGTCGGGGGTTCGCGTCTTCCCCAGGCCGTCATGGCCATGATCGCCTTGACGTGGCTCTGCTCGATCGGCATGCGCTCATACGTCACCGTGCGAGAGCGCCAGACGGGGCGCTACCCCGCCGGAAGCCTCGCCGTGCTCTGGTTCACGCCGGACGCCGATGCCCTGCGCGCGTCATTCGAGAGCGCTTTCTCGAGATCGCCGCAAGAGCGCCCTCCGACGGTCGCCTCGAACGAGCCTTGGTTCACGAACCGCGAACTGCGCGTCCCCAGCTTCGTGATTCCATACGACCTCTACATGGATGAATGGATCACATTTCTCAATTCGGGCGGCGCCGACGCGGTGCTGATTCACGAAGAAGATTGGCCCGGCGACTATTTGGGGAACCTTGCAGCCCTGCGCACCGCGCTGGCGGCCGACCGCTGGCGCGTAGTCCATGAAAAATCCCCCCTGCAATTGTGGTCCGCTCCCGACGGCCCGGCTAATTCTCTTTGAACCCGCCCGGCAAGACATCGCCCGGCATCGCCCCGAGATTGTCTCAACATTGCATGAACGGACTCACGGCATCTTCGATTAGGAATCGCCCTTCTGCCTCAGCTCTTCGCCATCGCTCGTGCGATTGCTCTCGCCCAATCGCTGCGGCGCCGGCGGTCCCTCGGAATCGCTCATGTCAAGCGCTTCGATGGGGCCGACCGTATCGCGAAGCATCTCGACGATCCGCCGGTATGACTGGACTTCCATTCCCCGAAAATCGAGACGGATCTTGCCGTCCGGACCAATCTCGATCTCAAACTCTTCGGGCTTGGCCATGATGCCCCGGGCCTCCCAACTCAGACTGGACGAAACCTGATCTAGCGACGCTCGCTCCGGATGCGGGCCCGCAGAAACCGCGCTGCATCACGCTCAATTCCGCGCAAGAAATCGCGCGCCCGATCTTCATGTTCTATCCGAAATCGCCGATACCTATCCATAGAGAAGAGCGTGGTCAGACACCAAACTCTTTTTCTTCTCCCCTTTTCCTGGAAGTCCCCTCACCATAGGGGGACTTCCATTTTTTTCGTCGACTCACCAGAATCAGAGGCGCTTTTCTCTGGCAGGAGTCTGCGAGGTCAGGCCCTCGGGCCGCGATCCGCACCGCTCAAATGATTGATTTGAAACGAATTAGGCTTCTTGAATTCAAGCCGAGAATTTCATCTTTTGGGTCCCCTGGATGTGCGCTTCAAGAGAACTGCCCGGTGATGTGCCGAGCGGTAATCGGGGCTGCGCTCACTCGGCGATCAAGATTACCCGGAAGAGGCCATCCCCCGGTGCATCTGAGGCGTTGACACTTGAGGGGTAAAGGGTTTAAATGCAGTCGCCTGTTTTTCACTTGAGCCGCAAGCAGGTCGCTCGGTCGAGCTCGACCGCAACCCGCACGGCAAGAATTTAGAGAATGGGTTTAACGACGGACACGGCGTGCCGCCACTCTCCGGCGCATGACTGGGCCGCTCGC
>JAJFLK010000355.1 GCA_021772735.1 Candidatus Sumerlaeota bacterium
TTTCCTTTATCTCAAGCTTGCCGCTGCTGCCGACCGTGACGTGCGTAACGCCGGCTTCGACCCGGCGGCGTTCGTAGATGTGATTGTGTCCGGAGATAACCAAATCGACGCCGTCGGGCCCGGTGATACTTTCGCGCAGGAGCTTATAAGCCCGCCCGGAACCCCCGTGGCCAATATCCGAGGCGCGCATCGGCCGATGCAGAACGAGAACTTTCCATCGCGAACGGCTCTCGGCGATCGCGCGCCTTGCCCACTCGATCTGTTCGGGTTCGTGGATAAGAGTCTCGGAGCACACGATAATGAATGTGATCAAATCCCCGCCGAAAGTGCGCGTGTAATACTCCTCGCCACTCATGCCGAACAGCGGCGAATTCAATTCGCCTTCCCATCGGTCCGGGATTTCATCGTCGTGATTGCCCAGCGTGGCATGGAAAGGGATGCGGCGTTCGATCAGCTCGGCGAAGGGATCGAGGAAGCGGCGCTCAATCGCAAGCGCGAATGGGCCGTCGCCATAGAGGTTGTCACCGAGCATGAATACGGCGTCGATCGGATGATCGTCATCGACGCGGGCGACCTCGCCGCCGATGCGGCGTTGATGCCGGTCGCCGCTTCCCGCATCGCCGAGGAAGGCGAACCTCCACGGCCCGTCATGGCTCGCATCGAGGGGTTGCGCTTTGCGAAAAAACGTCATGTCCTCGTCGCGGACTTTGAGCGTTCCCAACCATTCGTATCCGGCCTGCCCGGCCGAGGCCCGAATCACGCCCGCTTCGGACGTCCGGGCGATCAAAACCGGCGCCATGCCGGCGGCATCGGCGAATACCAAGCCGGGCTCGGCGCCGATGCGGACGACGCGGTAATCGCCCGAAGCATGGATCGCCGGATCGGCGGCGGTTCCATAGGCGGCTATCTCCGTTGCTCCGGCCGGAAGAACCGCCTGGATGGTTCGCGCCAGCAAGACGTGACCGCGGGAGCGGACAAACGCGGGCCTCACGCCGAACGCGCCGGTGAGCCCGCCGGTCACGACCACGGCGACGACGAAGCCCGTGACCGCGCCTCTCGAGCCGCCGCGCCAGAGCCGGAAACTGAATACAAGAATCAAAGCGCCGGAGAGACCCAGTGGAATCAGCTCCGGCCAGGCAAGCAGGAACCCACGCGCCCAAAGCGCCTTAAGACCGATCGCCCCGGCGACGACGCACGCAATCGACGCGATCGCGATGACGACGCCCGCGCCGACCATCAGCCGCATCCAGCCCCGGGCCAGAGGCATTGCGCCTCGGCGGCCGTCTGCAAGCCGCGATGCGATCAGCGCGACCGGCAGCGCGATCAGTGGGGATAACTCCGGCGGAGCAAAACCAGTGAGCAAAGCGATCCCCAAGCCAGCCGCCAACGCGATATGACTCAATAGCAGGGGAATTCGCGGCGCTGATGAGGAGGTTCTCGTCGAGGAGGGGATCAAAGAAACCTTCGATGTGAGCCTGATAGGATTGGAGCTGAAGCGAATCGGATCTGAACGACGCGCGCAACGAGCCTATCACAAGTGCAAGAATCGTGCAGGGCGCTCAATAAACCGCTCCGGTCGCTCCCATAGGAAGATCGCCCCGCTAAAGCCGGAACAATCCTGTGCCGCGCACTCTGAAGACGATTCGGCGCTCTAACGGCAGGCGCGCATTTGTTACATATGCGTGACGAGAATCTTCACGGGTGCAAGGCGTCAAATGGCCGGGGGAAACCGGCGCGCCGAAAGCTTAAAGACGAGAAGCCGGGAAGGTCGATCTCCCCGAATCCGCCGACCTCCAGGATGCGAAATTCCTTTGATTATTCTCCCCCGTCGAATAACATCTGCAAGCGTGTAGATGGGGTAACTGAACGGATTTTGACTTGCTTTGGTGGCGCTGCGGCCGCCGGGCGCGGGCGTCATCGCGAGGATTCGTATGCCGGCATTCGCTGAAATTATAGAATGGGCAGCCACGCTCCACGGCATTGAATTGCTGTTCGCGATCACCGCGGCTGCGGGATCGCTGGTTTTTCTCTTCCGCATCGTGATGTCGCTGTTCTTTGGCGATCTGGATGTGGACGTCGACGCGGACTTCGACCTGGACGGAGGCGGCGACGGGGGGTTCTCACTTCTCTCGATCCAGGGCCTGAGCAGTTTCTTCATGATGTTCGGCTTCGTCGGGCTCGCGGTCAGTTACACCGGATTCTCCACGCTGGCCTCGGTGGCTGCGGCTTTTTTTTCCGGAGCGGGCGCGCTCTTGCTGGTCGGGTGGATCACCTCCTCGATGTACCGCCTGCAATCGAGCGGAAACGTTCAGGTCAAGAATGCTATCGGCTCTCAAGGGACGGTTTACCTCACGATCCCCAAGGGGGGCACGGGCAGCGTTCAGATCAATGTCCAGAACCGCCTGCGAACCATGGACGCCGTCGCCGCAGACAAGAAAGAAATCAAAACAGGCCAAGGCATCAAAGTCGTCGAGGTCCGGGGCGATGACATTTTAATTGTCGAGAAAGATTAACATCGGGCGCCGCCCGCGGGCGCGCCCAAGGAGATTGTCATGGAAGGTCTTCTGACCACACTGCCGGTTATCGTCCTGGTCCTGATCGTATTTTCGAGCGTGGCGTTCGCGGCGTCTCGTTACAAGCGATGCCCGTCGGATCGCATCCTGGTCGTTTACGGCTCGGTCGGTAAGGGCCAATCGGCGCTGTGCCTCCACGGCGGCGGTAAGGTCGTCTGGCCGTTGATCCAGAGCTATCAGTACATGTCGCTCACGCCGATGACGATCCCGATCCCGCTGACCGACGCGCTTTCGATGCAGAACATCCGCATCAATGTCCCCTCGACGTTTACCATCGGTATCAGCACGGATCCGACCACGGTCACGAACGCCGCCGAGCGGCTCCTCGGGCTCGATTCCAAGGCCATCGAAAGCCTCGCCCGGGAGATCATTTTCGGCCAGCTCCGGCTTACGGTCGCCTCGCTCTCGATCGAACAGATCAACCGGGACCGCGAAATGTTCCTCGGCGCCGTGCGCTCGAACGTCGCCCCGGAACTGAACAAAATCGGGCTCAACCTGATCAACGTCAACATCACCGACATCACGGACGAATCGGATTACATCACAAGCATCGGGAAGAAGGCCGCTTCGGAGGCTCTGAACCAAGCCCGGATCGACGTCGCAGACCAGGAGAGGCACGGCGCGATCGGACAGTCCGAGGCACAGCGCGAGCAAGCGATCAAAGTCGCCGCAAACTTAGCCGAAGCGGAAAAAGGGAAGAAAAAGGCCGAGGCGGATCAGCGGATTTACGTTCGTCAGCAGGAGGCGCAGGCCGTCGTCGGCGAATCCACAGCGCACCGCGACCAGGCGGTCAAGGTCGCGGCGAACGAAGCCGATGCGCGCATGGGCGAGAAGAAGGCCGAGGCCGATCAGAGAATCTTCGTTCAGGATCAGGAAGCTCTGGCCATCGCCGGGGAGAATGAAAGCAAAGCCTCTATTGCGGAAGCCAACGCCAAACTGGCCGTCAAGCAGGCCGAGGCCATGCGCATCTCGGAGGTCGCCGAGCGACAGGCGCAGATCGAGATTCAAAAGGCGCAATACAGCGCCGAGCGCGAACGCCTGACGGCCCTGGAGATCGCCTCGCAGGAGATCGAGAAATCCAAGATAGAGATCGCCGCCGAGGCCGAAGCCGAGAAGCGCCGCCGGGTAGCCCGCGGCGAGGCCGACGCGATCCTGGCGAAATACGAAGCCGAGGCCGAGGGCATGCGCAAGCTGCTCGAAAGCAAGGCCGCCGGTTACACGGCGCTGGTCGGCAGTTGCCAGGGCGATGCACGCGCGGTGGCCACGTTGCTCATGATCGAGAAGATCGAGGAGATCGTCAAAACGCAGGTCGAGGCGATCAGCAATCTGAAGATCGACAAGATCACGGTCTGGGATTCGGGCGGTGGCGCCGACGGCGGGTCGTCGACTTCGAACTTCATTTCGAGCCTGATCAAAAGCCTGCCGCCGCTCCAAGAGGTCGCGAGCATGGCGGGCGTCGAACTTCCTGAATACCTCGGCCGCGTGAAAGACAAAGAGGACGGCGGCCCGGACGACGAGAAATTCTCAGACGATCCATTCGGCGGCGATGGCGAGACTTCGGCGTAAGACGGCGATGACGCGGCGGCGTTCGATATCCCGGCATTGGCGGTTTTGATCGGCAATTACCCGTAGCCCATACCCCCATGCTTAGTTCAACCGATTCAGCGACTTCCGCCTCCCTACGCCTTTTAAAGAGCACCTTCGACAACAGAGACGTGCCCGTCGCATTTTGGATCGGCTCAGGCGTAAGTTCATGGTGCGGCTACCCGCGTTGGGATGATCTTGCAGATACATTTCACCAAGCATTCGCGAGGCTTGAAAGTACATACGACGTTCATCTCGGCCAGAAAGTCCTTCAATCAGAGAAATACCCGGAACTTTTTCAACTCTGCAAACAAACCAACGGCCGCCGATATCGGCAAATGCTATCCACAACTTTTTGCCCGAGAGAACCCCAACCAGTATACGACCGCTTCAGGAGAGCGCTAACCCAATTCGATCCTCTATCCATTCTGACTACGAATGTTGATGAAATGCTGGAGAAAAGCCTTCCCCAGGCAACAGTGGTAAGCAATTCTGATCTAGAAAGAACCGGCGACCTATTACACACACGAACCCCTTATATTGCCAAGCTCCATGGACGTATCGACCGAATCACCTCACTTGTCTTCACGTCCGATGACTATCGTGAACTAGTTCAAGACAAGACGTACTTACATTTTCTCCAATCAATCCTATCAACCACTTCAGTGATTTTTATCGGATATTCCCTAAGAGACAACTATGTGGTGTCTCTTCTTAAAGAGACCGATCACCTTTCCTCCCTATTCGGAGACGGCCCCCATTTCGCGTTTACACAGCAGGAGTCGACCAGCCTGCCGCCAAGCGTTCACATAATTCGATACAGCTCGGCCATTCATAAGGACCATCGATACCCGATAAATCTTCTTGAAGATGTGATAAGATGCAGAAAAGAGCAGCCTAGTATTTCATCCGCCATAGGCCCTGAAATCGAACTGAAGTCTCCAGAAATACGGCCGCCCGACGAATCTGAGCGCGCAGAGAGTAACGTGCACAGCGCTCATATGCTTTCTTTCGTTGTGCCACCGGGCACCTGGACTACGTCACAAACGATAACAGCCAGTACCGAAAGCGGAAAGAAGAGGCAGTTCATTATCGGGCCCGGCTTTACTACTGAGGAGCTTCCCTTCGGGCGCTCTACGGCAATGCACGACTTGCTCGTCGGCCTTTTATGCTTTGATGAAGTGATAGCGCCTTTGCCAACAATCGGACACATTCACAACTTAATCGGCTCGGACTGGTTTTGGCTCCTCGTCAACAACGATATTTTGAAATTGGTTCATTGGGAATCGAGCGTATCAATAGTCTTCTCAGATCCAGAGGACATTGCTGGCGGGTGTCTTGAGACATTTCAACTCGTTACAAGCAATGAAGGAGAAACAGAGATCGCCACAGCGATTCAGAGGCAGATTCAGCCAGGCGTAGGAAAAGAAATCCGGGGCAAGTCGCTGATCGCTGGCCTAGAGCAGAAAGTTCTGACTATATCGAAAGATGAAGAAGGTGGTACTATTGGCCATGTGCACGATCTCCTCACGCGACCCTTTATTCGGAGCCTGATTGGCATGAGCGACGGGACGCCAGCAAATTCAATTGCACGATGGCAAGTATTCCCGGTATTGCGGCTCGCATCAATCGTAAGAATAGGAACCGCATGTAGACTTATGAATATCGGATCGGTAAGACTTGATTTCGGTTTTAGCGAAGTGGCAGGACCAGTCTTTGCTGCATTGGGAAACGCAAGGCAAACAGCCGACGAGATATGCAGTTACATACTATGCAATCGGTTTTCATCCATCGTGGGCGAAGATGCAGTTAGTGACAAAGCTATCTTCTTATCCGTAATCCAATTTCGCGAATCTCCCCTAGGAGAAGAGATCAGATCTCAGGTTCTGTCATTGTTAAATGCAGATGATGCTAGTGAAGTCACTGTTGCGATAAACAGCGCACTTAGAGAGGGGATTCCGTCAAGATTACTCGACGCAGCCCGTGATGAATTCATTAAGTTGCTTGTGCTAAATCAGCGCGCTCATGCATACCCGGTTGCGATGTGGGAAGACGAGAGACACTCTAAAAGCAGCCTGAAAAGGTGGAAGATGACAAGTCTGAAGCTACTCTCCGAACATTGCCGCCGCTTGGGGGTGAAAGCCAATGATCCCTGTCCATGTAACTCAGGTGAGAGGCTGAAACATTGCTGCATCGACGCTCTGCACGATTAATCCATG
>JAJFLK010000356.1 GCA_021772735.1 Candidatus Sumerlaeota bacterium
GTCAAGCGCGACGACGGCGTCTACGAGAACGTCACCCAGCGCGGCGGCGACGCGAAATACATGGAAGCCGGCAAGCCCGAGACCATGCCCAATATCAGCAAGACCATCACCGATTAGTCTGCAGCATCAGCGGAAACCGGAATCTGCCAGACCTACAATTTTTCTTGTCGTCACATCGATTGACCGCGCGCGCCCGATCTGATTAGGTGATTCGGACAATTGTATCGAACGCACCGAAGAGGGCCGACAACCATGGGATTGATGAAAGAAATTTTCGCCGGGCCGCCCTGGCTCGTGACCTGGGTATGCTGGCTGATGATTGTGAATATGGGTTCGATCGCGTTCGTCAAAGAACGCATCGAAGCGCGATGGGTGCTGGCCGGGTTTATGGCCGCCGCGATCATTATGACCCTACTTTTCGAGACGACCGGCTTCACGCGTCTGCTCGGCCTCGCGCACATCGTCGGTTGGACTCCCGTACTCGTTTACCTATGGACTCGCCGGACTTCTATCGACCTCGCCGCACCCTTCGGCAAGTGGGTTCTCATCCTGGTCTTCACAAATATCACGTCGCTCGTCGTCGATTTTATTGACGTGATCCGATATGTGCTCGGCGATGGCGCGCTCGGTTAGCGGCCAACGCTCGTCGGCGCGCCGCTCGCGATCAATTCAGGTAACCCAGACCTCGCATCTTTTCCAATTCCTCTTCGGTGAGATCTTCTATATCGGCCCCGGCGGTGAATTCCGGTAGCGCATCAAGGAACGGCAACAGCCGCGCCACATGCTCCGGATGCTCGGCCGCGACATCGCGCGCCTCGGTCGGATCTTCCGGCAAGTGGAAAAGCATCTGCCGCCCGGCCGTCGAGCGAACCAACTTCCATTCGCCATCGCACGCCGCCGACCAATCGCCCTCGTATGGCGTCCCGTCGAACCCCGCGCCGTGTTCTCGATTGATGCTGTCGATAAACCACTGCTGCGCCTTCATTTGCCCGACAACAACCGCCGGTCGTTGATCGTCGAGGCTCGGCATCCGCTTCACGCTCGCCGCCGGCGGGTCGATCCCGGCGAGGTCACACAGCGTCGCGAAGACTCCCGGCGTGTGAACGAGGCGCGTGTCGATCCCCGGCTCAACGGCTGGCGGATATCGCACGAGCAGTGGCACACGCAGAAGAGTCTCGTCGAGGCCGAGGCCGTGGCCGATCAGGCCGCGCTCCCCGAGCCGCTCGCCGTGATCCGAGGTCAGCACGAACACGGTCCCATCCAGATCGTGGCGCCTGTCCAGCCAATCCAGAAACTCGCCGATCTCCCGATCCGCAAAGAAAACATCCGAATCGTATTGAGCGACGAGGCGATCCCAATCTTCGTCGGTCGCGTCGACCTCGCCCGCGAAGTACATCATGTCGTCGTCTGGGAGGTCTTTGGCCTTTGTTGTCCGCGCGTCAAGAAACTCGGCACCCAGCGGATGGCCCTGGCCATAAGGTGAATGCGGATCGAGAAGATTGATCATCAGGAATCGTGGGTAGGGGGGGTAACTGGCCCACCATCGACGCGCCCACGCCAGAGTGCGTTTGGTATCGCCGATGAAATTGAATCCCTCGGCCGAGCGCGCGGCGCGCTGCTCGAACCACCAGATCACGAACGCGATTGAGAAATGCGGCCGCTGCCAATTGCTCCGATACAGATCGAATCCGCGCTCCCAGCCTTCTCCGAGCAGCGGATTATTGACGACGCCGAGCGTCTGAAAGCCGGCATCTCGGAAAACCTCGGCCAGCAGCGGCTCGGGGGTGCGGAGCGGCCCGAGATCATGGCCGTGCTGCGCGGGCAGCAGGCCGGTGAAAAGCGACGCATGCGAAGGAGGTGTCCACGGCGCGACCGACCGCGCCTCGGTATACACCCGGCCCTGCGCGGCGTATCGATCCAGATTGGGCGTCGTCGCGCGCGAATATCCGGCGAACGAAAAGTGATCCGCCCGGGCGGTATCGAGGATCAGAAGAATGACGTCGGGCGTTTTGTCTCTGCTGTGCGCTGCTAAAGTATCCCACGGTTGAATTGTGGTGAAAGTGAGCACGCTTGCAAACGTGATCGCCAGCGCGACCGTGGCCCGGCGCCGGCCCCGAGTCATCCATAACCGCATCGCGCCCGCGTAGGCCGACCCGGCAAGCAACGCGGCGAGAACTACCGAACCCAGCGCGATAACCACTCTGACCACACGCGCCGTATCGCCGAACGCCGTCCGCGAGAACAAGAAGAACTCGACGGCGAGGACGAACGCCAAAACCATCGCGAACCCTACGGCCGCGCGAAGCCGTGCCGGTCTGGATCGGAGGACCAACGAGACCACGGCCGCATCGACGAGCACCAGGCTACATCCCCAAAAAATTTCGACGGGCATAAGGCGGAAAAGTGGATCGAAAACCGTGTGGAGCAAAGCCTCGGCGACAATCGGCAACGATGCCGCGCACAGCGTCAGAAGCAGCGCCTCGATGGCGCCGACGTGATCGGAGGGAACCACGGACGTCGGAGAACCGTTCGAACCCTGCGTATCGTCAGCGTGGGCGGGTGCACGCGGATTCGACCGCTTGGTATCGCTCTCGCTCGTCTCGGAACTTTCGCTCATGCAGAATCAGCCAGGGTGGGGTTCGAGGTTTGTGTCCGGAAATCGGCCTCGGGCGCAAGCGCCGTGGAAATTCATATCGGCACCGCATACCGGCTGCGTGAGTCCGTGTTGAAGTTCAAGACCGATGCATGTGAGAAGCAAGCGCGGGCCCGGCCGCCTTCACGCCAAAATATCGGCCTTCCCTCGGCACGTCACGAAAGTGCAAGATGGTCGCCGTGAAGACCTTTCAACATATAGCCGTGTTCGTTTGCGCGATCGCGTTGCTGTCCTCCAGCCTCGGCGCGGACGAGACAGGCAATACGGCCGACAAGAACAACCAAAGCGAAGAAGGCGCTGCGGGCAGTGGAATCCAGCGCGATGCGGCAACCGTCAACGATCTAGTCGAAGAGTGGCGCGCAACGCATCCCGAACCACGACAGCCCGATCGCGAAGGCTATTTTGATTCTGCCGGGGCGCGTCTTTACTACGCGATCCACGAGCCCTCCGAATCCACGGCGATCACGAATATCGAAGAGGGAACGCATGCGCCGGAGAACGAAACTAAAACCGTGCTGCTCGTCCACGGGTTCACGGCCGATGCCGAAATCAACTGGACGCTGCCGGGCGTGACCGACGCGCTGCGCACCGCAGGTTTCCGCGTCGTTCTCTTCGATCAGCGCGGCCACGGACGCAGCCAGATGAGCGACGACCCCGATTTCTATGGCTTGCCGATGGCCGAAGACGCCATCCGGCTGCTCGATCATCTGGGGCTCGATCGCGTTCACCTGGCCGGTTATTCGATGGGCGGGATGATCGC
>JAJFLK010000357.1 GCA_021772735.1 Candidatus Sumerlaeota bacterium
GGGTTCGCGATGACGCTTGTCCATCGAACGCTCGCGCATCTGGCCCGATACGTCGGCGACGACGCCGCGCGCCAGATCTACCGCGCCGCCGAACGGGCCATCGAGCACATCAACCAGACTGTCGCCGAAGAAAACATCGAATGCGATATCCAGCCGACCGGCATCATCACGCTCTCGAACACCGAACCTCAGGACGCCCTGATCCACGATGAATTCGAGGTGGCCCGGCGCCTCGGCATCGACGACATGAAATTCTTCGACCGGGACGAGGCTCAGGAACTGATCCGATCTCCCCGCATCCGTTGCGCGGTGCGCGAGGACGCCTGTTCGCTTGTGAACCCCGCGAGGCTGGCACGCGGATTAAAGAAGGTCATCGAGCGCATGGGCGCAAAGGTCTACGAGGGCACGGCGGTCCGGAGTTGGGAAGAGACCCACAACAGTGTGGTTCTCAAGACAAGCGGCGGAACCGTAACGGCCGACCGGTCCCTGGTCGCGCCCAACGCCTACGGCTCGGCCTGGAAACCGACCCGCGATTACCTGCTCCCGATCTATACGTACATCTGCCTCACGCGGCCGCTGACCGATGCGGAGTGGGAAAGCATCGGATGGCAGGGACGCGAGGGTGCGGAGGACCGTCGGACGGGGCTGCATTATTTCCGCCCGACGATCGACGGCCGAATCCTGTGGGGAGGGCGAGACCCGGCCTTTCATCCCGATGGGCCCAAGTCGATCTACGATACCGATACCTATATTTTCGGGCGGATGCGCGAGACGTTCGATTGGTTCTTCCCGCAACTTGCAAGCGTTCCGTTCGAGCACGAATGGGGCGGCCCGATCGCGGTGACCGGCAATTTCCTGCCGGCGATCAACTGGTTCGACTCGGGCAAGAGCCGTGCGGCGTTTGCATACGGTTACAACGGCCACGGGGTTTCGATCTCGAACCTGGCGGCGCACGCCATCACCGATATGTTCAGCGGGCGCACTTCGGAATGGACCGACCTCAATTTCGTATTGCGCGATCCGGATCATCTCGGACCGACGTTCGTTCGTAATCCGCTGACCCGATATATCCTGAGAAGTCAACTCCGCGCCGACGACGAAGAGCGTGCGATCAAGGATCCGCTTGCCCTCAGGTTGTTTAACAAGTTCACGGGCGCCGATCTTCAGATCGGCTGATCGCCATAATGATGGGCACATTTTGAGGAGACGGGCGCAAGTAAAGGATGGGCAAGCGTGGCCACGATGTGGGCGGCGCCAACACCAAGCCAACACCAGTCCCAACTCCGACACCATGACCATGACCGAAGCAGGAGTGTATAATGAGAAAAGATAAATTATTCATAATGATCGTCGCAACTGTGGTCCTCGCCGCGATGCTTCTCTATTATCGCACTCTCGGCCCTGGCGAGAGCGGCGGAAGTAAAGAAGGCATTGAGCCGACAGCCATCGATAGCGCCGTGAGTTCATCAACTGAGGCCGAACCTGAATCCCGCGATAGCTCGAACCGAGAGTCGCAGGTCCGAGGGGACGAAGTAAGAAGTTCAGAGACATCGCAGGAAAGCGAATCGCCGCCTCAAACCGCGCGCGTTCAGATCACGGCGCAAACGGTGACGCCAGCGATAATCAGTGAGGCATTCCGAAGTTCGGGGTTTTATGATGTATCTTATACCGAGGCCAAAGATACTTTCGGCGAGGCGGACATTCCGTTACTCATCGACCTGTTGGAAGATCCAGACTACGCCTATTCATGGGGCCATATAGGCCAGACGATTGGATATGTTGGACGCGATTCCGCTTTTTCCAAGCAAGCGGGAGCGGCATTGGTAAACTTCTACCAGCGGACAGATGATTGGGGATCAATGACCGATGATCAGAGGCTGGGGGAAGCGCGGGCAAAGTGGAAAAGTCTTCGGCATGCGGGATTTACGGCTGATATGGATACGCTCGAATACCTAAAAACAGTATTTACATCGGGTAAGATCGAAGCAGGATCGGCGGAATGGATCGGCGATTCATTCCCGGCTTCGGCCGGCGGCTCACATACCGTGAGCGAACTTGCGAGGGGTGAGGCGGCAGTTGGACTCGTATTGAGCAGGGATAAGGCCGCAGTCGATCTCGTGCTGGCATATCACAAGGTGCTGGACGCTGAGATGAGGAGAAAAAAATCGGCATCGACCTTCTATCATGTGCTCGGCGAGGCAGTCGCAATCGACCGCGTTATAAATGAAAAGGGTTTTGAGTTCTTTGTCCAAAGTCATTCCCTCAATGAGACGGCGGCTCTATTGGTAATGCGATATATGGGCGATACTATATGGCATAACGAGTAGCGTGTTTGGACTTGGCACCGGGCGTAGCCGATCGTGATCTACATTCGCTCACTCGCAGCGCCCGCTTCCGAGACTGGAGAGATCACTCGAATGGATGGAGACGCGGCCTATCGTATTTTCCTGCGGACTTGCGGCGCTTCGCAGGACGCATTAAAGTCTCAGCGCAATTCTGCACGACGGGGGCGTAACGGTGGCGATCGATCGAACCAAAGTTAGATGGAACGGGTGGGGCCTCATCGACGCCCCCGATCTCCTGGGAGATCGCGCCGAGGCGGTCTGGGCCTGGATGTCCGAGATCTGCGGGATCTCTCCCCTGCCCCAGACCCCGGCTTGCGATCTGGACCAAGTTGAACTGCCCGAGGTCGGGCTGGACGCAGAGATACTTAGCGCCCTGGGCGAGATCCTATCGCCCGATCGCGTGCGGACCGACAACGCTGAGCGCGCATTTCACGGCCGGGGGCGCAGTTACCCCGACCTGCTTGCCCTGCGCTCGGGCC
>JAJFLK010000358.1 GCA_021772735.1 Candidatus Sumerlaeota bacterium
GCAGAAGAAAGCCAGGGGAATCAGGAAGAAGAAGCTTACGAATAGTTGGCCGAAAGCGTCCGCCGCCGATTCGCACTCAGCAACATGGGACCATGTAAGAGCCACACCCGGAGCAAGAAACATTAGACCCGGAATAAATGAGGTCACCCAGAAGGTAACAGCTTGTTTTTTCCAGAGGACTCCTAGGTGCTCATAAAAAGCTTTGGTCCCCGGAGTGACGAATGAAGTCCTCATGAATCCATAATAGCACTGGGGAATCGGGTTCGATACCAAAGCTCACCCGGGCCGTGCGATTTCCGGCCCCGTATCGAGGTCGCGCGGCCAATCAATGCGAGACCGCGTCTCGCGGCCAATGGGAATTTGTGCCCCGATAACTGGGTTGCATCTACCGTTTGGCAGCGGGGAAGAAGGCGAACCACGGGGATCAAGGGGATCACGGGGAAGAGGGAAGAACCACTAGCAAAGGATCATCCTGTGGCAAGCCCGATATACGAGTTTTCCCTTCTTCTTTCAAATCTGCGGAATCGGCGTAATCTGCGGATGATTCTTCTCAACGCTTTTCTGGGGTCTCGGTGCTGCGACCTGCCAGACCAAACGCCCTGCTTTCATTTTAGCCTCCGTATGGTGTAACATGGGGCTTCTTTTTCCGCCGGGGGCTCTCCGGCGGCGCGCCGGGGCGGAATCGGGTTCCGGCGCAAGCGGGAAGAACGACAAAATCAACGCGGCGAGATCACCGAGAAGCCCGACAATAGCAGCGAGAAGAACGACGAGAACATCATGACGGCGACCTCAACCACATCCCAGGCAACTTCCGCGCAAGCGGATCTCGAAGAGGCTCTGCGCGCCCGGATACTCGTGCTCGATGGCGCCATGGGGAGTCTGATCCAGGGGTTCGGACTCACCGAAGCCGATTTCCGAGGCGAGCGTTTCAAGGATCATCCCAGCGATCTTCAGGGCAATAACGACCTGCTTTCGCTCACCCGGCCCGACGTGATCGAGTCGATCCATACCGCCTTTTTCGAGGCCGGGTCCGATATCGTCGAGACCAATACGTTCAGCGCCAGTCGCATTTCTCAGGCCGATTACGGCACCGAGGCGTTCTGCAGCGAGATGAACCTGGAGTCCGCCCGGATCGCCCGGCGCGCCGCCGATAAGGTCATGGCTGCCGAGCCGGGCCGCCGATGCTGGGTCGCCGGGGCGCTTGGACCAACGAACAAGACCGCTTCGCTCTCCCCGGATGTCAACGATCCTGGATTCCGGGCGATCACTTTCGACGATCTGGCCGAGGCGTATTACGAAGAGGTTGTCGCGCTGGTCGAAGGCGGCGTGGATATCCTCCTGCCCGAGACGACCTTCGACACGCTCAACGTCAAGGCATCGATCTTCGCGATCGAACGTTATTTCGAGGAATCCGGGCGGCGGCTGCCGGTGATGGTGTCGGTGACGATCACGGATAAATCCGGCCGGACGCTTTCGGGCCAGACGCCCGAGGCCTTCTGGTATTCGGTCGAGCACATCCGGCCGATATCGGTCGGGGTCAATTGCGCTCTGGGCGCCGACGACATGCGGCCCTATATCGAGGAGCTGGCGGGCCTGGCGGATTGCTTCATCAGCGTTTATCCGAACGCGGGTCTGCCGAACGAATTTGGCGAATACGACGACACGCCGGAGCATATGGCCAAGGTGCTGGGCGAGTTCGCCGCGAACGGCTGGCTGAACCTGGTCGGCGGGTGCTGCGGCACGCGGCCCGAGCACATCAAGGCCATTGCCGAATCCGTCGCCGATTGCGCGCCGCATATTCCGCAGCCGCGTGCCGAGCGGACGAATTTCAGCGGGCTCGAACCGCTGCGCGTGACGCCCGAGAGCAACTTCGTCATGGTCGGCGAGCGGACGAACGTCACCGGCTCGGCCAAGTTCCGCAAGCTGATCACCGTCGGGGATTACGAAGCGGCCGTATCGGTTGCGCGTCAGCAGGTCGAGAACGGCGCGAACATCATCGACGTCTGCATGGACGAAGGGATGATCGACGCCGAGGCCGTGATGGTGCGGTTCCTGAATCTCATCGTCGCGGAGCCGGAGATATCTCGCGTCCCGATCATGATCGATAGCTCGAAGTTCAGCGTCATCGAGGCGGGGCTGAAGTGCGTTCAGGGCAAGTCGATCGTCAATTCGATCAGCATGAAGGAAGGCGAGGATGTCTTCCGCGAGCACGCGAGGACCGTCCGGCGCTATGGCGCGGGCGCGGTCGTCATGGCGTTCGATGAAGAGGGACAGGCCGATACAACCGAACGCCGCGTCGAGATTTGCACGCGCGCATACCGCATCCTTGTCGATGAGCTCGGATGGGACGCGCACGATATTATATTTGATGTTAACGCCTTCCCGGTCGGCACCGGAATGGAAGAGCATCGGATCAACGCGACTTCGTTCATCGAGGCGACGCGGATCATCAAAGAGACGCTGCCGGGCTGCAAGATCAGCGGCGGCATATCCAATGTTTCGTTCTCGTTCCGGGGAAATAATCGCGTTCGCGAGGCGATCCATTCGGCGTTTCTTTTTCACGCCATCGCGGCAGGGCTGGATATGGGGATCGTCAACGCCGGCATGCTTGAAGTGTATGAAGAGATTCCGGCCGAGTTGCTTGAGCGGGTCGAGGACGTGCTCCTGAACCGGCGCGACGACGCGACCGAACGGCTGATCGATTACGCCGATGCGAACAAGGGCGCGGGAGGGAAGAAGGCGCAGGCCCTCGATCTCTCGTGGCGCGAGGCGAGCGTCGAGAAACGTATCGAGCACGCGCTCTTGAAGGGCATCGTCGAATACATCGAGGCGGACGCCGAGGAAGCGCGCGCGCAATTGGGCCGCGCCCTGCACGTCATCGAGGGCCCCCTGATGGACGCGATGAACGTTGTCGGCGATCTGTTCGGCGCGGGCAAGATGTTCCTGCCGCAGGTGGTGAAAAGCGCGCGCGTGATGAAGAAAGCCGTCGCGTATTTAGAACCCTTCATGGACTCCGAATCCGATGGCGCGGGGGCGACGAGCGCGGGGAAGATACTGCTCGCCACCGTCAAAGGCGACGTGCATGACATCGGCAAGAACATCGTCGGCGTCGTGCTGGGTTGCAATAATTATGAGGTCATCGATCTCGGCGTGATGGTTCCGGCCGGAAAGATTCTGGACGAGGCGGTCGCCCAGGACGTGGATCTGATCGGTCTCTCGGGCCTGATCACGCCGTCTTTGGATGAGATGGTTCACGTCGCGCGCGAGATGGAACGGCTCGGCATTAATAAGCCACTGCTGATCGGTGGCGCGACGACCAGCAAGATTCATTCGGCGGTCAAGATCGCGCCGCAATACGCTCAGCCGACGGTGCATGTCGCGGACGCGTCGCGAGCGGTCG
>JAJFLK010000359.1 GCA_021772735.1 Candidatus Sumerlaeota bacterium
GCTTGACCGGAATGGTCACGTATTGATCCTCGACATCGTCGGCGACCCAATAAGGCTCATCGAAGCCGATGACGAGATCGGGCTTGCCGAGCGACCAACCCTCGTAGCTTTCAAAGACCCTGACTGCCGGCGCATCGGCCGGATCACCGAGCGGCGCGCCGCTCGCGGCCCACCGGGTGATCGTTTCGATTTGAGCGTCGGTCAGCGTGCGCTCGTTCGTGAACACGCCAGTCTGCTCGGCCGAGGCGTGCCAGGGCGGCATCTCGCGATTTTTAACGACCTTGGCCATGGATTTGGCCCACGGGCGGGCCTCCTCGTATGACATCAGAGACATCGGCGCGATCATCCCGCCCATGTTCAACCCCTCGGGCCGATGGCAATCGACGCACTTCTCCTGCAAGAGCGGCTGGACGTCTCGCGTGAACGTCGGCCTGGCCCTGGGCGCGTCATCGGCATGGGATGGGGAGACCAACGCCAGCATCGCGGTCGCGGCCGCGCACAAGAAATGCAGGTCGATTCGCTTTTCGATCGATTTCATGGTTCCCATCCTTCGCCTTGGGGGGTGACATTTTCGGTGAAGCGAGATTTTCTCACCTCCCGGCCCCGAAACTCAAGCCCCAAACGAGCATCGGCCATCCGTGAGACCGCCTTTTTTATGGTCGCTTTACCTGGCGTTGCGGATAATAAGTCCGCGATGATCTTGCTCAAACTCGCCCACTATCTGCGCCCCTATCGGTGGCGCGTCATATTCTCCATCGCGTGCATGGTCACGGTCAGCGTCCTGGCGACGGTCAATGTCCTTATGGTCATACCCGTCCTGAAAATTCTGTTGCACGAATCCGGCGCGGTCGAGATGACCGAAACCACGGCGCCGGTCGACGCCGCGCCCGAAGCCATCCCCGATGCCGTTGCCGACGAGGGCACGGCCGAAGACGATTTCTCTTTGGTCAGGATGATCCCGCGCGGAATGAGAGATTGGGCAGGGGCGGCTACCGAGAGGCCCGTGCGTTTCGTCCGCGAGAGCCGCGAGCGGGTTGAGACGTGGTATCGCGAGACATCCCGATCCGATCCATTCCGCGTTCTGCTCATCATCTGCGCGGCGCTGGCCGGGCTCACGGCCATCAAGGGCCTCGCGCAATATGCCTCGCAACTGAACCTGGCGTGGACGTTCTTCCACCTGACGCTCAAGATGCGCGAGGATCTCTTCCGCAAGATCCTCGCCCAGGATTTCCTCTTCTTCACCGAGCATTCGACCGGGTTCCTGACCTCGCGCATCAAGTCCGACGTGCGTGAGGTGAGAGGGATTTTCAACGATCTGATATTCAACGGCGTGCAGCAGCCGCTCAATCTCATTATGTTCGGCGCGGCGCTTTATTGGCTCTCGCCGCAGCTCACGCTTGTCACCGCATTTTTCCTCCTGCCTGTTGGAGGCCTGATTTACGCGCTGGCGCGCACGCTGCGCAAGAACTTGAGAAAGCAGAAGAAAAAGCAGGACGAGTTCTCGGGGTTCATGACCGAATCCCTGCACAACATCCGCCTCATCAAGGCCTTCGGCACTGAGACCGATGAGGTCGCCAAATTCATCAAGCGCCGCCGCAAGCTCATCAAACTCATGATGGCCAAGCGCGCGGCCAAGTTTGCCGGCGGCCCATCGGTCGAAGTCCTGGGCTCGATCTCGGCCTCGGCCGTCATGCTTTTCGGCGCGTGGATCATCCTGGGCCGCCCGGGCGCGATCGGCGGGACGCTCTCGCCCTCGGAGTTCTTTGCGTATCTCTACCTCATGACGCGGTTCTATGAGCCGGTCAAGGGGCTCTCCAAGATGACCATGAACTTCCAGGGCGCGCGAGTTTCGGCCGGGCGCATCCTGGAGATCCTGAATCTGGAGTCCCGACTCGAAGAACCCGCCGAGCCTCGAACCTTGACCAAGCTTGAGCAGGGCATCGAGTTCCGCGACGTTTCGTTCGCGTTCAAAGACAAACCCATTCTCTCGAACATCTCTCTGACGATCGGGCGCGGGCAGGTCGTCGCGCTGGTCGGCGGGACGGGTTCGGGCAAAACGACGGCCGCGAATCTGCTCGCCCGCCTTTTCGACCCGACGTCGGGTCAGATTCTTATCGACGGCGTCGATCTTCGCGAATTCCGCATCCGCGATCTGCGCGACGCCATGGGCATCGTCACGCAGCAGACGATCCTCTTCGACGATACCGTCGCGCGTAATATCGACTATGGTTTCGATGCCGACGAACTCTCGGCCGAGGAACTCGATCGACGCATCCGCGACGCCGCGCGCGATGCCAACGCGGATGAATTCATCCTCGCTCTGGACGGCGGGCTTCGATACGAAACTCCCATCGGCGTCGCCGGCTCGCGCCTTTCGGGTGGGCAGGCCCAGCGCATCGCCATCGCGCGCGCCCTGCTGCGCAAGCCCCAGATCATGATCTTCGACGAGGCAACCTCTTCGCTCGATTCGGTCAATCAGGCTCAGGTCCAGGAAGCCATTAACCGTGTCTTGGCCGACCGCACCGCGCTCATTATTTCCCACCGGCTCTCGACCGTGCGCAACGCCGACAAGATCTGCGTTCTACATGAAGGGCGCATCGTTGAGCACGGCACACACGATGAACTCATGGAGCGAGGCGGCGCGTATTTCGATCTGTACCGCTCCGAGGAGTTGGTGCAGACGGGCTGACGCCGCCGCACACGAACCTATGACCGCAACGGATACACTTCCGGACTTCAACCTGCTCTCGCGCGAGATCGAGCGCTGCGGCTGGCGCCCGGCCGATCCCCCGCCTTTGGATGGTGACCTGTTTTTCCAATCCGCCGGTGGTGGCATACACACGCCCGCACGAGTGTTTGCTTCGGAACGCGGCGAGCGCCTGGCGGTGATCGACCTGACTGCGCTCCAATTCCCGCCTCGCGAAGAACTCTTCGCGCGTTTCATTGACTTCCCGATGGAGGTTCGGCTCGCACTGGCCGCCGCCTCTCGCCTCGCTGCGTGTAATCTCGTCTTGCTGATTCAGGCCGGTGTGTTCGAGCTTTACAGTCTTCCGGCTGAATCGCGCGCATATCGAGCAACCAACCCGCGCGAGTTCGAGGATGAGATGCTCCCGGCGCTGGCCGCGCGAACAATTCACCGCGGCGACGCGCTCTCGGCAGTTCCCAACTGGCTCGATGCCGCCGAGACCCTGGGCGGATGGCTGGCGCATTGGGGGCGGCGGCTCGCTGATGCTCTTGGCGAAGAGAGCGAGGATTGCAGGCGATGGGTCTGGAAAATTATTCTCATGCTCCAGGCCGGCCGCGCCACGGGCGATGGTGAGCTGGGAGGCGGATGGGGTCTGGCCTGCGAACGTCTCGGCCCCGCGTGGTCGTTATCCTACGATTCACTCGGCACGCATGAAGACCTTGGCCGCCGGCTCGAAGAATTCGAACAGACGTTTTCCTCGCGAATCTTTTCCGGCGACGCCGATTCCGATCGATCTCGGCTCGCGCGGCTCGAAGAGACTTCGCTCGTCGAACAGCTCCGCGCCGAGTTGCTGATGCAATCCCGCCTTCGCTTCGAGCCCGATTGCGTCGCTTGGCTTTTCGCATCGATGGAACGCGAGCAGGAGGGTTGGCGCCGTGAGGTTTCGGGTCTTGCGCCCCTGCGCCGCCGCTTCGCGGCCGATGGATGGGGAGTGCTCGCCCCGCTCGAATGCGACGTTGCCTCTCACGGCCTTGCCGCGTTGCTTCGCGATCTGGACCGCCTCGCCCAATACTGGACGGAATTCGACGCGCTGGGCGCGCGCCGCGAATCGCGAAGCGCCAAGGAGATCTACTCCCAGCCCGACCTTTTCCGAGGCAATCCACGAGGCGTCAGCCCAGCCGGTCGCCTCGATGATCCCGTCAATTTCATGCTCTCTGAATCGGTCCGCGTCGCGGGGGCCGCGGCCGAAGATCGATTCGGCGTTGGCATCGTTATTCTTCTCAAATCCCTTGGTCTCGTCCGCCGCCTGGACTGGCCGTTCTTCGGAATCGATTCGCTGGACAGCGTGTGGAAAAGGTAGAAGACAGAAGTCAAAAGGTAAAAAAGTAAGATTCGAGAGTCATGCAAGCAGATTTCAATTTTCGCATTGGACAGGGGTTCGACGTCCACGCGTTTGCCGAAGGCCGACGCCTGGTGATCGGTGGTGTCGCCATCGATCACGCACGCGGGCTGGCCGGGCACAGCGATGCGGATGTTCTCTGCCATGCCATCGCGGACGCCCTCCTGGGAGCGGCTGCGCTGGGAGACATCGGCCGCCATTTCCCCGATACGGACCCTGAATTCAAAGACGCCGACAGCCTCAAGTTATTGGCCGAGGTCGTCGCCATGCTCGAAGCGCGCGGCTGGGCCGTCGTCAATATCGACGCGACACTTATCGCACAGGAGCCGCGCTTCGCCCCATACATCCCGAGAATTTGCGAATCGCTCGGGGCGGCGCTGGGCATCGAGGTCGACCGCGTCGGCGTGAAGGCCACGACCACCGAACACCTCGGCTTCACGGGGCGCGCCGAGGGCGTCGCCGCGATGG